>DATFWK010000134.1:0-4053 GCA_035259345.1 Miltoncostaeaceae bacterium
GTCGTCACCGGCAGCATCGTCGCGCAGCCCCATCCGGCGGCCCGCGTGGACCTCTCGCTCGCTGACCCCCACGGCGGCGTCGGGTTCGACACGTCGGCGGACGACCTGTGGGTCCAGGCCGAGCAGCCGGCCGGCTCGGGCCGCTGGGTGGACCTGTTCGCCGGGCGCCGCGGCGCGGGCGACCACACGCTCGCGCTCGACCTCTCCGCGCTCGCTCCCGGCTCCCACGCCGGGCGCGTGCGCGCGGTGGACGCCCTCGGGCAGGCCTCCGTCACGCGCCTCGGCGGCGCGTTCGTGGCCGGGGCGCCCCCGATCGAGCCGGTGGCGACGGCGCCCGCGCGCGATGCGGCCGCCGACGTCCCGCCGGCCGCCCCCGCCGCCGAGCCGCCGGCAGCGCCTCCCGTCGGGGCGGTCGCCGCCGAGGCTCCGTCCCCGCCCACGGCGGCTCCGGCGGCGCCCGTGGAGCCGGTTCCACCCGGATCGCGCCTCGACGCCGACGCCGCCCGGCTCGTCGCCGTCAACCCCGGCCAGGCTCGCCTCGCCTCCGCCCGCGTGCGGTTCCTGGTCCGCTACCCGCGCCCGCGTCCCGTCGTCCTCGAGGGCGTCTTCCGCGCGCCCGGCGGAGCGCCGCTCGCCGGCGCGCGCCTCGAGCTCGTGGAGCTCGGCCTCGTCCGCGCCGAGGGCGCGACCGACGCGGCCGGCGTGTTCCGGTTCCGCTACACCCCGACGGCGTCCGGCGAGGTGCGTGTCCGCTGGCCGGGCACCGCGCGGGTGCGAGCGATCTCCACCGGCTGGGAGGTGGAGGTCGTGCCGTACCTCGCCGCCGGCGCCTCCCGGCGGATCCCGTCGGGCAGACGCCTCGCGGTGTATGGGACGTTCCTGCCGCGGCCGGCCGCGATCTCGGCGATCGCGCCGACGCTCCGGCCCCGGCGCACGGAGGCGCGCCGCGGCCAGCCGGTGCTCGTGTACCAGGTCAGCCCGCGGCGCTGCCCGGCCTTCTCCGGGCTCCGGCCCGTGCCGGCCCGCCTGCTGGCGCGCGTGCCGGAGCGGTGCTTCGTCGGGCCGCTGGTCCAGGACCGGACGGCGCTCATCCGCCCGAACGGCCGCTTCGCGACGAGCGCACGCGTCCGCGGCCCGGAGGGCGTGGGCGCCTACACGGTGTACGTCCAGGGCCGCGTGCTCGCCACCGGCGGCTGGCCGTTCGCCGAGGCCCGGACACGCGTCTTCCCGGTGCGGCTGGTCGGAGGGCGGTGAGGCTCAGGCAGGCCGGCGCGGGTTGGCCCAGCGGTCGTCGTGGACGAGCGTCCCCAGCGGCCTGCGCATCTTCGCCAGCGCCGGCGGCAGGCCGGTCGGGAACTCGACCGGGTAGCCGAGCGGGGTGATGATCGGCACCTCCAGCTCGTCCGGGATGCCCAGGATCGCGCGGAAGTCGCGGTCGACGAACCAGTGGAAGACGGTCGGCACCGTGCCGAGGCCCTTTGCGCGCGCAGCGACGAACAGGTTCTCCATGGCGAACGAGATGGACTCGATGTCCGCCACGCGCTCCATCTCCCGCTTGTCCTGCGGGAAGGTGTTCCGCGGGACGATCACCGCGACGATCCACACCGGCACCTGCCGGTAGGTGCCGAGCGCCTGCTCGGCGTAGCCGCGCGCCCACTCGCGGTGCGCCGCCGCGTCGGCGCCCTCGGCCGGCGGGCGCATCATCTCGAAGTACCTGGCGCCGCCTGCGATCACGAGCTCGGCCACGGTGCTGCGCACCTCCGGGTGGCGCACCACGATGAAGCTCCACGCCTGCGCCATGCTGCCGGTCGGCGCCAGCACCGCGAGCCGCAGCAGCTGCTCGACGTCCTCGTCGGACACGGGCCGGTCGGTGTACTGCCGAACGCTCCGCCGAAGGCGGACGGCTTCGATCGCGTCCACGGCGCTCCTCTCCCCGAATGTTCGCGGCACCCTCTCAGAACCGGCCGGGAGCGGCCATTGCCGTCGCCACGGCATGCGGGCCGGGGTAGTGTGCGTTTGGTGCTGCGCGCAATCCTCCTGTTCCTGATCGCGTTCGCCGGCCCCTGGGTGGTGCAGCTCGCCCCGCCGCGCCAGCGGCTGATGGCCCTCGTCGGCTTCGTCGGCGTGCTGCTCTTGTGGCTCGTCTTCTCGAGCTGGGTCGACAAGTGGTACTTCTGGCTCGGGCTGCTCCTGGGCATCGGCAGCGTGGTGTTCGTCGCCCGCGGCGGGGGACAGGGACGCGGCCGAGGCGGCGGGCAAGGACGGGGCCGCGGCGGCCGGTCGCGCCGCCCGCCCGCCCACGCGGACCTCACCGAGGAGCTCTAGGGCCCGCCCGGCCGGACGGCCTACGGCGTCGCCGGCTCCAGGTTGGCCGTGATGATCTGCTGGGCGCGCTTGGGGTCGCCGGTCAGGAGCAGGCCGTGCTTGAGCTCGGAGACCCCCTCGGGCACGCGCCCCAGCGCCAGCAGCGTGAGGCCGCGCGCGAGGTGGGCCTCCTCGTAGCCGGGGTCGAGGACGACGGCCTGCGTGGCGGCCTTCAGTGCCCCGGCGTCCTGGTCGAGCCGGAGCAGGCTGTAGGCGCGGAACGCGAGGGCCGAGGCGTCAGCCGGGTCGAGCCGGGCGGCCTCACCGAACGCGGCGGCCGCGTCCGCGAAGCGCCCGAGCGCGGAGAGCGAGACCCCGCGGCCGAACTGGGCCTGCGCCAGCTGGGGGTCGCGGACGAGCGCGCGGTTGTAGGCGGCGAGGGCCTGCTTCGGCTGGGCCTGGATGGCCTGGAGCGCGGCGGAGAGCATCTCCCCCGGGGCGCTCCCGCGGTCGACCGCCGACCAGGCGCTCAGATCCGTCTTCGCCTCGCCCGGCTTGCCCACGTCGAGGCGCTGCTTGGCGGCCGCGTACTGGAAGGCGAGGATGCCCGGCGCACGGCGCAGGATGACGTCGAAGGCCGGGCCGTAGTCCGGCACCCGCGTCCAGTCGGGCTTGGCCGTGATGATCCCCGACGTCCGCACCCCGGCGCGGTCGTAGTCGACCTGCACCGGCGTGCTGGCGCGCAACGCACGGAGGGCCGCGGTCATCGCCCCGGGCGAGTCGACCGGCCGGCCACCGATCGCGCGGATGACGTCGCCGCGCCGGATGCCGGCCGTGACGAGCGCCCCGCCGGGCACGAGGGCCGTGACGATCTCGCCGCCGGGGGCCGGCGCGACCCCGGCGACGTCCGACTGCCAGGCCGGGACCACGTACCCGTCGAACAGGCCCCGCGGCGGGGTCAGCTTGAGCGTCATGTTGCCGACGAGGACGTTGGACGCGCGGCTCGCCGCGTCGGTCGCCTGCGCGGTGACCCGGTAGCGCCCCGCCGGCAGCTGGAAGCTGCGGTCGTCCGTCCCCTCGACGAGTACCCAGACCCGGCCGGCCGGGTGGAGGTCCGTGGTCCGGACCGTCTTCACCAGCCGCTTCGAGGGAAGCGACGCCACCTGGATCGAGACCCGCGCCGGCGTGCTGGTCGTGAGCCCGACCAGGAAGCGGGCGTGTCCCTGCTGCGCGGTGACCGCGGCGCTCAGCCGGAACGAGGCGAGCTTGGGCGGCACGCCGGGCGTCGTGCGCACCGGGGCCGTCGTCGTGGTGGGCGTCGTCGGCGTCGTGCCGGTCGGGGGCGGCGGAGGTGCGGACGGCTCCCCGAGCGCCACCGTGACGCAGGAACCCAGCGCGAGCGCCAGCCCGATGAGTCCGATGCGCACGGTCACTGGGAGGTGAGGCTACCACCGGGATTGGTAGATTCGGTCGCCGCATGGTCACCGCACTCGCGCCTCTCGAGCTCCTTGAGCGCGCCCGGCGTGGGGAGACCGTGGACGCCGAGAGCATCGCCGAGCTGGTCCGCCGGTGGCTCGCCGACGAGGTCAGCGACGCCCAGATGGCGGCCTGGTGCATGGCCGTCTGCATCCGCGGGCTCGACGCCGAGCACACGGCCGCGCTCACCGCCGCGATGATCGCCTCCGGCGATCGCCTCGACCTCTCGCGGTTCGCCCCGGTCGGCGACAAGCACTCGACCGGCGGGGTCGG
>DATFWK010000135.1:0-10634 GCA_035259345.1 Miltoncostaeaceae bacterium
GCGCACCCGCTCGGTGAACGTGATCGGGACCTCGACCACCCGGAACCCGGCCAGGATCGCGCGGTAGGTCATCTCGATCTGGAAGCCGTAGCCGGCCGCCGCCACGTCCTGGATCGGGATCGCCTCCAGGACCTCCCGCCGAAAGCACTTGAAGCCGCCGGTGAGGTCGCGCACCGGCACCCCGAGCACGGCACGCGCGTAGAGGCAGCCGCCGCGGCTGATCATCCGGCGCGTGAACCCCCACCGCGCGACGCCGCCGCCGTCGACGTAGCGCGAGCCCAGCACGACGTCCGCATCGCGGGCCGCCTCGACGAGGCGCGGCACGTCCTCAGGATCGTGCGAGAGGTCGGCGTCCATCTCGATCACCAGCGCGGCGCCCTCGGCGAGGGCCCACCGGAACCCCGCGCGGTACGCCGGGCCGATCCCCTGCTTCAGCGGCCGCCGCAGCACGCCGACGCGACCGTCGGCGCGGACCAGCTCCAGCGCGATCTCGGCGGTCCCGTCCGGCGACGAGTCGTCCACCACCAGCACGCGCCCGTCGATCCCCGCCCCGTCGAACATGCCGAGCAGGGCGCCGACGACCGTGCGGACGTTGTCGGCCTCGTCGTAGGTCGGGAGGACGACCCAGACAGGCCCCGGCGGCCACGACGCCGGGCTCATGCGGGCGGCGTGAGGGCCAGTCCGAAGGCGAAGGGCCCTTCCAGCACGCCGTCGCGCCCGCCGGGCACGTCCTCGAGCCGGACGCCGAGCGCGCGGGCACGAGGGTCGATCGCCGGGACGAGCTCGAGCACCGTCTCGCTCCATCCCGGGCCGCTGACGCCGCCGAGCGGCGTAACGGCGTATGCGCCGCCGTGGTCGTCCCAGGCCTCGACGTGACCGCGGTCCCGTGAGAGCGGCGGGATCTCGTCGTCCGCGGCGCCCAGCACCGTCGCGGTCAGCACCGCGCGCTCGGCGTAGCGCTCGAGCGCCCACAGGCACACCGCCGCGCCCCCGGCCAGGCGCGCCTGGCCGACCGGCACGATGTCCCTGAACGCGGAGAAGGCCCGCGCCGGGACGGACTCGGGGGCCGGCTCCTCCGGCGGCGCCGCCGGCCGGGGCGGGATCTCCGCCGCCGTGCGCGCCGGGACGAGCTCGATCGCAAGGTTCCACGGCCCGCCCGCGAGCGGCCGGGCGACGCCCGCGCCGCCGCCCCGGGCCGGGCTCACGCGGGCGAGGGCGTCCACCACGAGCTCCAGCCGCCGCGCCTCCGGCGGCAGGGCCGGCTCGAGCCAAGCCGTGCAGACGAGCGCCCCGAGCGTGGACTGCGAGGCCGCGACGCTCGCCTTGTACGTGCCGCCCCGGTCGTCACGCGCCGAGAGGCCCACGCGCGGGCTCCACTGGACCAGGCCCGGCGCGGCGGTGAGCACGAGCACGGGCACCGCGAACCCCTCGGCGTGGTGCTCGACGGCGAGCGCCGCGACCAGCGTCTCCCCTCGCTCGGCGACCGCCCCGACGGGCACGAGGCCGCCGAACCCGTCCGCGTCTCGAAGCGGCCGGCGCTGGGTGGGGACCAGGGTCGGCATGCGGGTAGATTGCCACCGTCAGCCGCCATTCGCGCCGGCGGCGGGCTGGGAGGCGCCGCGCGGCCCGGCTAGGCCTCGCGGATCGGCGCGGAGCTCGTGCGCCGAGCCATCCACGCCGTCAGGGCCGCGGGCGTCATCGGCTCGCCCAGGTGGTAGCCCTGCGCCAGGTCGCAGCCGAGCCGCTGGAGCTCCCGGCGCACGTCCTCGCTCTCCACGCCCTCGGCGACGACCTCGAGCCCCAGGCCGTGGCCCAGCTCGATCGCGGACCGGACGATCTGCGCGGCGCGCGCGTCCTCCCCGGCGGCCGACACGAACGACGGGTCGATCTTGATGCCGTCAACCGACAGCTCCCGGAGCGAGCGCAAGGACGAGCTGCCGCCGAAGTCGTCGAGCACGACGGCCACGCCGAGCGCGCGAAGGCGGCCGATCACCTCGCCGGCGCGCTCGTGCCCCGCGGCGAGGCTGCCCTCGGTGACCTCGAGCTCGAGCAGCGTGGCGTCGAGGCCGGCGTCGGCCAGCGCCGCGGACACCTCGCCGGGAAGCTCGGGGTCGAGGAGGTGCTCACCGGCGAGGTTGACGGCGACCGAGACCTCGAAGCCCTCGTCGCGCCAGCGGCGGCAGTCCGCCGCGGCCCGCCGCAGGACCTGCCGGGTGAGCGCGCGGATGTGGCCCGAGCGCTCCGCCACGCGGACGAACCGCGCCGGGGAGACGGTGCCGAGCCGCGGGTGCTGCCAGCGGACGAGCGCCTCGACGCCGCGGACGGCATCCGTTCGAAGGTCGATCTTGGGCTGGTAGTGGACCACCAGCTCGTCCCGCTCGATCGCGCGCCCGAGGTCCCCCGCCAGCGCGAGCTGCTCCGGGCTCCCCTCGTCGAGTTGCGGATCGTAGAGCTCGCACCCGGATCGCGCGGCCTTGGCCGCGTACATGGCGACGTCCGCGCGCTTGAGAAGCGAATCGGGATCCGAGCCGTGCTGTGGCACCAGCGCCGCCCCCACGCTCGCCTCGACGGCCACGGTCAGCTCCCCGACCGCGATCGGCTGGCCGACGCGCTGCTGGATCTCGGCCCCGATGCGCCGCACGGCCTCCGGGTCGGGCACGCCGGTGAGGCAGACCGCGAACTCGTCGCCGCCCAGGCGCGCCACCGTGTCCGACAGCCGGAAGCCGCCCTCGAGCCGCCGGGCCACCTCGACCAGCACGTGGTCGCCCTGGTCGTGGCCGAGCGTGTCGTTGATCTCCTTGAAGAGGTCGAGGTCCATGACCAGCACCGCGACGCCGGCGTCGGCCTCCGGCCCGGCGAGGACGCGCGCCAGGGCCTCCTGGAAGTGGACGCGGTTCGGAAGGCCCGTCAGCGAGTCGTGCAGGGCCAGGTGCTCGTTCTCCGCCACCTGGCGGCGCAGGCGGCGTGACGCGCGCAGGACGATCGGGAAGAGCGCCGCGTAGAGCAGGAGCAGCGCGGCGCCGAAGATCGCGGCGATCGGCGTGATCGCGTCACGGATCTGCGCGGCCACCGGGGCGTAGTCCTCGTAGACCTCGAAGACGCCAACCGGCGCGCCGGCCGCGTCGAGCCGGACCGGGACGTAGACCTCCACCGCCTTCGCGCCCTGCGGGCCGGGGCCGGCGCGCTCGTGGTCGAGCGGCTCGACGCCCCGGACCGTCGCGCCTCCCAGGACCTCGCGCAGCTCCCCCATGTCGTCCGTGCGGGTCCCGATCAGCTCGTGGTCGCTCGAGTAGAGGACGGTCCCGTCGGTCCCGTAGAGCTTCGCGCGCAGGACGTCCGGCCCGACCGCGGCGTTCCGGACGAGCTGGTCGAGCTGGGCGCGGCGCTCGGGGCTCATGGGCGCGGCGAGATCCGGCCGGCGCAGCTCCTCGCCCAGCACCGCGGCGATGCGCACCGCATGGTCGGCGGCGGCGCGCTCCGCCCGCACGGTTGCGTCGCGACGGACGAGCCAGAACGCCCCGAGCGCGACGATCAGCACGACGATCGCCGTGTAGATCGCGAACGGCAGCAGAATTCGCGGTACCCCGCGCCCCGATGGCCGGTGCGCGCGTGCGCGCAGGCGCTCCAGCCCGAACGGTCTGCCGCGATCGGCCATCACCGTGATATCGGCGCGGCGACGGCTCGCCCTGAGGGGTCAGTCGGGCGGCGGGCCCTCCGGGGCCGTGCCCGACTGGGCGGCGCGCTGGCGCGTCAGATACGCCTGCACCTTGCTCCGTGCGCCGCAGCGCTCCATCGCGCACCAGCGGCGGCTGCCGTTGCGGCTCTCGTCGAGGTAGATCACGAAGCAGTCGGGGGCGGCGCACTCGCGCACCCGCGCCAGGGCCTCGCGCGCCAGGTCGAGGGCGTCGAGAAGGGCGGGGACCACCAGGCACCGGCACGTCGCGGCGTCGGGGCAGAAGCTCGGGCGCAGGCTCTCAGGGTCCACGTCCAGGTATCCGCGCGCCTGCGAGAACCAGGATCCGGCGAGCTTCGCGACCGCCGCGCGGTCGCCGCCGAGGAGCGCCTCGCGCAGCTCGTCCCGAAGACCGACGACGGCCAGGAGCTCCCGTCGTGAGGGAACGGCGGCCGGCAGGCCCAGGTGTGCGCCCGCCATCCAGCGGGCAAGGTCCTCGGGATCCTGGAGGAGCTCACGATTTCCCAGCCGCGTGTTGCACAGATCCAGCGACGGTCGGGCCGCCACCCAGACGAACTCGGTTGCCCTGGTCGTTGCGATGACGTCGTCCCCGGGGTATCGTTTTACCGGTAAACTTGTATCACACTGGTTTCGACTGGAGCCATTAATGCCCTCCCTGCCTCCCGCAATCAACCTGGTCTCCCACGTCCACGGCGAGGGACCCCTGGTCGTGGGGCTTCACGACATCGGACAGAGCGGCTCGGAGATGCTCGAGGCGCTCGCGCCGCTGACCGACCGCTTCCGCGTGGTCTGCCCGGACCTGCGCGGGCACGGCGAGTCGCCCACCCCGCACGGCCCCTGGAGCGTCGACGACTTCGCGTCGGACGTCGCCCGGCTCGTCGCCGCCGAGGGCGGCGGCGCGATCGTGGTCGGCACCGGCCTCGGCGCCGCCACCGGCCTGTCGATGGCGCTCGGGCACCCCGGGCTCATCTCGTCGCTGGTGGTGAGCGGGTTCGGCCCGCGGGCCGAGGACGCCGACGGGCAGGAGCGCTGGGTGCGCCTGGCGCGGGCGCTGCGGGAGCGCGGCGGCCCGGAGGGCGTGGCGCTGGCGGCCGAGGCGATGTCGACGCGGCCCGACCTGCGCGGCGCATTGGTCCAGGTGCAGCCGCCGGTGCGCGTCATCGCCGGCGCGGCGGACCGCGCGACGCCGCCGGAGGAGCAGCGGGAGCTGGCGGGCTGGCTCCGCGCGGCCCGCTTCCAGCAGGTCCCGGGCGTCGGGCACGACCTTACGCACGAGCGGCCGGGCGAGCTGGTCGCCGCGGTCGAGCGCGCGGCCGAGGCCGCCTACCAGCAGGTGGCCGCCTAGCGGCCGCCGGCGCGGGCCGGACGGGCCTGCGCCGCTAGCTTCCCTCCAACTCGTCGGGGGCGGCGACCGCGCCGTCCCCCTCCTGGAGCTCGCCGTGGGCGACCTGGGCGAGGGCACGCACGACCTGGACGCACATCGCGTCGCTGACGGCCACCTGGACCTGGCTCTCGTCCTGGTCCTGGAAGGCCAGCGTCCAGTGCGGCACCAGCCCGTCGTCGGTCTGCTGCGGCGGGGTGACCGACATCCCGATCACCTGCGGGTTGATCACCCAGAACATCCCGCCGGGGAGGCCGACCCCCTCCGGCTGCCAGGTGGTCGCCTCCGGCGGCAGCGCCTGGCGCATCGGCTCCGCCTGGGTGAAGGCGCTCATCATGCCCTCGGCGTCCTGGCGGCTGACCGGGACCATGAGCAGCATGTTGCCGCCGCTCTCGAAGACGAGCATGGCGGCCGGCTCGGTGCCGGGCTCGGGCGGCTCGGTCTCGTCGGCGAGCTCGAACTGGACCGGCTGGACGTCGAACCGGGTGGCGTGGAATCCGATGGTCTGGCGCATGGGGTGTGATGTTGTCACAGCCCGGCGCGCCGAGGTCAGCGATCGGCGGCGCCGTCGACCTCCGCGCCCATGAGCAGCACCAGCGCGCTCAGCCACAGCCAGAGCAGTACGACGACGATCGAGGCGAGCGCGCCGTAGGTCTTCCCGTAGCTGGCGAAGTTCGCCGTGTAGGCGGCGAACAGCGCGGACGCGATCACCCACCCGACCGTCGCCACGACGACACCAGGCGTCAGGAACCCCAGCCGGCCGCGCGGCGCGTCCTTCACCGAGAGCCGGTAGAGCAGGCCGACGCCGATGACCATCACCACGACGAGGACCGGCCATCTGAGGATGTTGAACGCGATCCGGCCGGCGTTGCCCAGGCCGGCGCTGTCCAGGAGCGGTGGCACCGCGACGATCAGGAAGACGACGATGCCCAGGAAGACGATCGCGGCGAGCGTGAGCAGGAGCGCCTTCCCACGCTTGACGACGAACCCCTTGGGCTCGTCCGCCTCGTGGGCGACGTGGATCCCGGTGATGAGCGCCGCCATGCCCCCCGACGCGCTCCAGAGGGCCAGCGCGATGGCGACCACGGTCGCCACCGTGACGCCCCCCTGGTTCGCGTTGACGATCGACGTGAGCTGGAAGATCAGGAAGTTCTGGACCTCGGCGGGCAGCGACGAGCCGAGGTCCTTGACCTGGCGCGTGACCTGCTCCGGATCGGCGACCAGCCCGTAGATCGAGACGAAGGCGATCAGCGCCGGGACGATCGCCAGAAAGCCGTAGAACGCGACCCCAGCCGCGACGAGCGTGAGGTTGTGTTCGCGGATTCGCGCGGGGAGCTTCGCCGCGATCGACCGGGCGTGCGCTGCCTGGGCTGCAGCCACACGGGGATCCTACGGGGCGTTGGCCTCCTGCCGTCAGTGGCCGGCGCCGCGCCCGGGGCGCGGGTGCCGCTCGGGCGGCCCGGTGCGGGGCCGGCGGCCGAGCAGCCGCATGGCCTTGAGGCCGAGCGAGAGCTTCTCGCGGTCCTCGCTCTTGCCGATGTCGAGGCCGGCGAGCTCGGCGATGCGGTCCAGCCGGTAGCGCACCGTGTGACGATGCGTGTAGAGGCGCCCGGCCGTCGCGGCGAGGTTGCAGTCGAGCTCGAGGTAGGTGCCGAGCGTGCCGACCAGCTCGGTCTGGTACTGGTCGTCGTAGCGCACGAGCGGCGCGATCGTCTGCTCGTAGAAGGCCGACAGCTCCTCGGGGCGGTCGGCGAAGATCTGGAAGAGCAGCTTGTAGGTGCCGGTCTCCTCGAAGGTGACCACGTCGCCGACGCGGCCGAGGCGCTCGCCGATCGAGAGCGCGAGCTCGGCCTCGTCGAGCGCGGCGCCGAGCCGCTCCGGCTCGGGCGTGTGGCGGGAGAGCGCGAGGGTCACGGCGAGCCCGGGAACCGTCTGGCGGGTCGCCGCGAGCAGGCGCCGCGCGAGCACGAGCGCCCGCTCGTCCACGCCGTCCTCGCCTTCATCCGCCCCGACCGGCGGCGCCGGGAGCAGGACGTGGAGCTTGCCGTCGCCCCACTCGACGAGGGCCCGCGGCCAGTGGAGCTCGAGGACCGCGCGCACCTGCTGGACGAAGCGCCGGGTGAGGCGCTCGTCGCTCACGAGGCGCCCGTCCGAGTGCGGGTCCTGGAGGGTCCCGATCATCGCCACCGCGCCGCTCGAGAGGTCCGCCCCGAGCAGGCGGGCGCGCCGGACGAGCGACTCTCGGCTGACCACCTCGCCGGCGAGGAGCTCCTCGATCAGCTCCCCACGGAGGCGCGACTCGGTCTCGATGCGTGCGTGCTCGCGCGCGTGCTCGAGCGCCGAGGCGTCGGCCAGCTCCTCGACGACGGCGCGCTCGCCCGGCGGCGCGTCAGCTGCGATCCAGGCGACGACGACCCCGACCGGACCGGCGGCGCCCACGATCGGCGCCTTGGCGAGGCCCGTGAGCTCCCGCTCGACGAACGGCGTCAGCACGCCGGCCGGCGCGTGGCCGCGGGCGCGGACCACGGCCCGCTCGAGGTCCCGCTCCTGGCGCTCCGTGAGGCCGGAGGTCCCGAGCACGTCGAGGTACTCGTCGAGGCAGGCGACCGGCGCGTCGAGCTGGGCCGCGGCGACCCTGGCGAGCGCCGCGTGGCCGGCGCCCGCGAGCAGCGGCTCGCGGAGCGCGGCGCGTGCCTCCATGCGCCGGCGCAGGCCACCGGCCGAGCCGAGGAGCGCGGCCAGGTCGATCAGGACCTCGTGCCAGCTCGCCTGGGCCGGGAGCACGATCACCGGGACGGGGTAGCCCTGGCCCGGAGCCCCGCGGGCGAGCACGGCCGAGCACCAGTCGGGCGGGGTCTCGGGCGGGCGCCCGGGGACCATGAGCAACGAGTCCGGCGCGGCGTCCCCCTCCGAGAGCGCGACGGCGCGCACCGGGCGGTCGAGCGACGCGCCGCGCGGGGCGATGCGCGCGCCGGCGAACGCGGGTAGCGCGACGACGTCGGCGACGGTCGGCAGCTCGTCGTTCTGCAGGCCTGAAAGAGCCGTGGTCGAGACGTCCGGGGTCACGACCCGAAGCATAGGGCGGGTGGGCACGACCCAAGGACAGCAGGGCGGCGGCGCCCACCGCTTTCGCCCTCCGGCCAAAGCCTGGCGCGGCGGCCTTCGCCCGCGCGGGAACGGCACTGCGCGCCCTCGGGGCCGTTGCTACCCTCGCCCCGCGTGCCGCGGGCGGCGCGCCCCGCGACCCAGGAGCGCCGATGACCAAGCAGGAGGTCCTCTCCCTCGTCGAGCAGCTCGACGTGAAGTTCATCCGGCTGTGGTTCACGGACATCCTGGGACAGCTGAAGAGCTTCGCGATCACCAAGGAGCAGCTCGACGCGGCGCTGGACCACGGGACCGGCTTCGACGGCTCCTCGATCACCGGCTTCAACGCGATCGAGGAGTCGGACATGGTGGCGCGGCCGGACCCTGAGACCTTCACGCTCCTGCCCTACCGGCCCCGCGAGCAGGCCGTCGCCCGGATGTTCGCCGACGTGCAGGTGCCCGACGGCGAGCCCTACGAAGGCGATCCGCGCTACGTGCTGCGGCGGGCGCTCGAGCGGGCACAGTCGATGGGCTTCGACGACTACATGCTGAGCCCCGAGCTCGAGTACTTCTACTTCCGCGACTCGGCGGGGCCGACGCCGCTCGACAAGGGCGGCTACTTCGACCTGACCACCCTGGACGCAGCCAGCGACGTCAGGCGGGAGACGGTGCTCGCACTGGAGGCGATGGGCATCGCGGTCGACTTCTCCCACCACGAGGTCGGCCCCTCACAGCACGAGATCGACATGCGGGTGGCGGGCGCCCTGCAGATGGCCGACAACGTCATGACCTACCGCACGGTCGTCAAGGAGGTGGCCCACAAGAACGGCTGGTTCGCCACCTTCATGCCGAAGCCGCTGTTCGGCGAGAACGGCAGCGGCATGCACACGCACCAGAGCCTCTTCCGCGACGGCCGGAACGCGTTCTTCGACCCGGACGACGAGCATTACCTCTCGGAGGTCGCGAAGGGCTTCATCGCCGGGCAGCTGCGCCACGCCCGGGAGATGGCCTGCGTGTTCGCCCAGTGGGTCAACTCGTACAAGCGCCTGGTGCCCGGCTACGAGGCGCCGGTCTACACGGCGTGGAGCCGGCGGAACCGCTCGGCCCTGATCCGCGTGCCCGTCCACCAGCCGGGCAAGGAGCACCTCACGCGCGCCGAGATCCGCTGCCCGGACCCGGCGTGCAACCCCTACCTCACGTTCGCCGTGCTGCTGCACGCCGGCCTCGACGGCATCGAGAAGGGCTACGAGCTGCCGCCGCCGATGGACCTCAACCTCTACGACCTCGGCCACGACGAGCGCGTCAAGGCGGGCGTGGAGTCGCTGCCGGAGTCGCTGGGCGAGGCCATCGAGCTGGGCGCCGAGAGCGAGCTCCTGCTGCGGGCCTTCGGCGAGCACATCCACTCCCGCTTCGTCGAGATCAAGCGCGCGGAGTGGGAGGACTACCGGGTGCAGATCACCCCGTACGAGATCGAGCGCTATCTGCCGGTGCTCTGAGCGCTCAGCGGGCCCGGACGACGATCCGGGCGCCCGCGGCCGCACCGCCCGGCATCGTGAGGCGGACGAGGTAGGTGCCCCGCCGGGTGAATGCGGGGAGGCGGAGGAGGTTCAGGCCCGCCCTGGCCGTCGGGCGGGCTCGCAGCACGAGGCGGCGCCCGCGGCGGACGACCACGAGCACCCGCCCGGCAGAGCTTGCGCGGTAGCGGATGACCACGGGCACCCGGACCCGTGCTGCGAGCGGCCGTCCGAGGATCGACAGGCTCACGTGCACGCCCGCGCGCCGCGGGCTCGCGGGGGCGTCGCCGGCGCCAGGCGCAAGCCCTGCCGGCGCGAGCACGGCCGGAGCGGTCGCGACCGGCGTCCCGAGCGCGACACGGCGCACGCGGTTGTTGCCGAGGTCGGCGATGAGGAAGCTCCCGTCCGGCATCAGCGCCAAGCCGTGGGGCTGGTTGAGCTGCGCCTGCGTCGCGAGGCCGCCGTCGCCGCCGAACCCGCCTGCGCCGGTCCCCGCGACCGTCGTGATCGTGCCGTCCGGCGCGACCATGCGGATGCGCGCGCCGTCCCGCTCGCCGATCAGGACGCCGCCGCCGCCCGGGGAGAGCGAGACCGAGTACGGCCCGCTGAGCTGGGCCTGCGTCGCCGGGCCGCCATCCCCCCCGGAGCCCGCGACCCCCGTTCCCGCGAAGGTCGTGATCGTCCCGTCAGGGGCGACGCGGCGGACGCGCTGATTGTCCCGGTCCGGGAAGAGGAAGCTCCCGTCCGGCATCGCCAGCACCATGCACGGCGCGTTCAGCTGCGCCTGCGTCGCCGGGCCGTTGTCGCCGGAGAAGCCGTTCACGCCCGTGCCCGCGACGGTCGTGATGGTGCCGTCTGCCGCCACCTTGCGGATGCGGTGGTTCCCGCGGTCGGCGATCAGGAAGCCGCCGTCTGCCGTCGGGCTCGCGGCGTAGGGCTGGTTCAGCAACGCCTGGGTGGC
>DATFWK010000136.1:0-2973 GCA_035259345.1 Miltoncostaeaceae bacterium
GGGGCCAAGCCGATCCTCTTCGAGCCGGAGCTCGGCGCGCCGCGGCTCGTGGCCCTCGGGCAGGCGCGGCCGGTGCCGGGAGCGCGGCCGGGACTCGGCCCGCTCGCGCTGCAACAGGCCGTCGCCCAGATCGGCACCCCCTATGCGTGGGGCGGGTCCCGCCCCGGTGGGTTCGACTGCTCCGGCCTCGTCTTCTACGTCTACGCCAAGCTCGGCATCCGGCTGCCGCGGGTCGCGGCGGACCAGGCGAAGGTCGGCGCGCCGGTGACCCTGGACCAGCTCGCGCCGGGCGACGCGGTGTTCTTCGCCGACAGCTCCGGCTACATCCACCACATGGGCCTCTACGTGGGCGACGGCAAGTTCGTCCACGCCCCCCGCAGCGGCGAGACCGTGCGCATCGACGACCTCACCACCGGGACCTACGCCCTCCAGTACGCGGGCGCCCGGCGCTACTCACCGTAGGCGCCGAGCGGGGCGGGGCTTAGGCGGCGAGCTCCGAGACCGTGTCCCGCTCCTCGACCAGCTCGGCGTTCGTGGCCTGGAGCTTGCCCCGGGCGAACTCGTCGTGCGTGAAGCTCTCGTCGACCTCGTAGGCGCCGGGCGCGGTCGTCCGGACCGGCATCGACGCCCACACGCCCTCGTCGAAGCCGTAGCGCCCGCCGGAGCGGATGGCCATCGAGTACAGCGTGTCGGACGCCGTGAGCAGCGCGCGCACATGGTCGATCAGCGCGTTCGCCGCCGAGGCGGCGCTCGAGAGCCCGCGCGCCTCGATGATCGCGGCGCCGCGCTTGCCCACCGTCTGCAGGAACTCCTCCCGCAGCCAGGCGTCGTCGTCGATCGCCTCGGTCACGGGCCGGCCGCCGACCGTCGCGTTCGTGAAGTCGGCGAACATCGTCGGCGAGTGGTTGCCGAAGACGATGAGCCGCTCGACGGAGGTGACCGGAACGCCGGCACGCTGGGCGATCTGGCTCACCGCGCGGTTCTGGTCGAGGCGCGTCATGGCGGTGAACCGCTCCGCCGGCAGGCGCCGGGCCTGCGAGGCGGCGATCATGCAGTTGGTATTGCAGGGGTTTCCGACGACCGCCACGCGGCAGTCGTCCGCCGCGACGGCGTCGATGGCCTGCCCCTGCTCGACGAAGATGCGCCCGTTGTCGCGCAGGAGCTCGGCCCGCTCCATCCCGGGCCCGCGCGGCTTGGAGCCGATCAGCAGGCACCAGTTGGCGTTGCGGAAGGCCACCTCGGGATCGTCCGTGAGCGTCATCCCGGCGAGCAGCGGGAACGCGCAGTCGTCGAGCTCCATCGCCACGCCTCGCAGCGCCTTCTGCGGGCCCTCGGCGGGGATCTCGAGCAGCTGCAGGAGCAGCGGCTGGTCGCGGCCGAACATCTCGCCTGCCGCGAGGCGCGGCAGCAGGCTGTAGCCGATCTGGCCGGCAGCGCCGGTGACCGCGACCCGGATGGGCGTCTTCACCCCGTCCCCCTCTCGCTCGTCAGGCGCGCTATGCGCTGACAGTGGCCGCGAGCTTCTCGATGATGGCGTCGGCGACCTGGGAGGTGCCGACGGCCGTCGGGTCGTCCCGGTTCGGCTTCATGTCGTAGGTGACCGACCGGCCCTCGACGATGACCTCGGCGAGCGCCGACTCCATGCGGTCGGCTGCGTCCCCCTCTTTCAGGTGCCGCAGCATCATCACGCCGGAGAGCATCATGGCCATCGGGTTGACCTTGTTCTGGCCGGCGTACTTCGGCGCGCTGCCGTGGGTCGGCTCGAAGAGCGCGGCGTTGGCGCCGATGTTCGCGCCCGGAGCCACCCCGAGGCCGCCCACCAGGCCGGCGCCGAGGTCGCTCAGGATGTCGCCGTAGAGGTTCGGGAGGACGATCACGTCGTACAGCTCGGGCTTCTGGACGAGCTGCATGCACATGTTGTCCACGATCCGCTCCTCGAACTCGATGTCCGAGTTGCGCTCGGCGACCTCCATCGCGACCGCAAGGAACAGGCCGTCGGTGTACTTCATGATGTTTGCCTTGTGCACGGCCGTCACCTTCTTGCGGCCGTACTCGCGCGCGTAGTCGAAGGCGAACTGCACGATTCGCGTGGCGCCCTCGACGGAGATCGGCTTGATCGAGATGCCGGCGTGCTCGTTGATGCGCGAGCCGGGCACGAGCTGCTCGATCTCCGCCTTGATCTTGAGCTCCTCGGGCGTGTCCTTCTCGAACTCGATGCCCGCGTAGAGGTCCTCGGTGTTCTCGCGCACGAAGACGAGGTCGATGTCCTCGTAGCGCGAGCGCACCCCCACGTAGCTCTTGCAGGGGCGTACGCAGGCGTAGAGGTCGAGGGCCTTTCGAAGAGCGACGTTGACGCTGCGGAAGCCCGTGCCGACCGGGGTCGTGATCGGGCCCTTGATGGCGACCCGGTCCCGGCCGATCGCCTCGATGACGGAGTCCGGCAGGGGCGTGCCGGCCGTCTCCATGATGTCGACGCCCGCGTCCTGGACGTCCCACTCGAAATCGACCCCCGTGGCCTCGAGCACGCGCTTGGTGGCCTCTGCGATCTCCGGCCCGGTGCCGTCGCCCGGGATGAACGTAACCTTGTGCGCCACGGGGAGGGGCTCCTTCGCAGATTACGGTGAAACGGCCGCCACGTGGGCGGCCGCCGATCGGCCCCGAGTATATCCCTCCCACGCCCGCCGGCCGCGTATCGTGGCTGCGGATGGCCCCGGCGACCGGATACGCCGCGACACTGCGGACGCCGGGGCTCGCCCGGCTGGTCGCCGCCTCCGTGGTGGCGAGGATCCCTGCCGGCTTCAGCACCCTGGCGACCGTGCTCGTCGTGCGGGAGGCGAGCGGCTCGTTCTCGGTCGCCGGCCTCGCCGCCGGCGCCGAGACGCTGATGGCGGCGGCGACGGCGCCGGTGACCGGGCGCCTGATCGACCGCCTCGGCCAGACCCGCGTGCTCGTCCCCGCGGCGATCTTCAACGC
>DATFWK010000137.1:0-17216 GCA_035259345.1 Miltoncostaeaceae bacterium
GCTCCGGGCGAGCGGGGTTCGCGGAGCGCGTGGACGCCGAGCCCAATAACCATCGCCGCCAGCCCCGCGCCAGCGAGGAGCCAGACAGCGGCCGCGATCACGAGCAGCGCGACCGACAGTGCCCGCTCCCCGTCGAGCGACAGGCCGATGGAGACGATGCCGGTGCCCATGACGACCGCGCCCGGAGCCGGGCCGAGCACCATGGCCAATCGATCCGCTCCGGCGCTCACCGGCATGCCGCGCCGGGCTCGTCAGCGGCGCGCGCGCCGCTTCGGGTTGGAGCGGGCTCCGCGCGGCGAGAAGGCGCCCAGCACGGCGTCGACCACCCCGGCACTGAGGTCGCGGTCGAGCGGGGGGCCGCTCAGGAGCAGCCGGTAGAAGACCGGCCCCAGGAGCAGCTCGTGCAGCAGCCGGAGGTCGGTGTCCGGGCGCAGGTCTCCGCGCGCGATGCCGCGCGCGATCACGGGCTTGAGCTGCTCGCGGCGTGGCTCGATGACGCGGTCGAGATAGGCGCGGCCGAGGTCCGGCTCGGTGGCGATGCGTGAGACCAAGCCCTGCATCGCCGGGCCCTGGGGCGGCACGGCCAGGGACCGGACGACCGAGTCGACGAACGTTATGAGCTCCTCGCGCGTGTCGTCCACGTCCACCGGATCATCGAAGCGCGGGAGCCAGTCGATCATCACCGCGTCGAGCGCGAGCTCCCACTTGTCGCGCCAGCGCCGGTAGATCGTCGTCTTCGCGACGCCCGAGCGGGCGGCGACCGCCTCGACGGTCAGCGAGCCGACGTCTCCCTCAGCCAGGAGCTCCCGCGTGGCGTCGAGGATCGCCTGCTTCGAGCGCTCCAACCGGGCATCCGGCGACTGGATCCGATCACTCATACCACCAGGTTAGAACGAAACGTAGCGTTGCGCAACGACACGGGCGCTGCTACGGTGCGACGGACTGAAACGCTACGGAGCGTTTCGCGTGAAAGGGAGCCTCAGGAATGCGATACCTCAAGCCACTCGGAGTCGGGGCCGGAGTACTGGCCGCGACGGCCGCCCTGGCCGTCGCGGGCTCGGCCGCGGCCGCCGGGCCGACGCCGGTCAAGGTCGGCAACACCAACCTCGGCCGGGTGCTCGTCGACGCCCACGGCAAGACGCTGTACGTGTGGGCCCACGACAAGACCTCCACCAGCACCTGCAACGGGCCGTGCGCCCAGTTCTGGCCGCCGCTCATCAGCCGCGGCAAGGCGTCGCCGCTCGCCGGCGTCCAGGCCAAGCTGCTCGGCACGAGCCGCCGCCGCGACGGCCGCCTCCAGATCACGTATGCCGGCCACCCGCTCTACTACTTCGCCAACGACACCCGGCCCGGACAGACCAACGGCGAGGGGCTGACCGGCTTCGGCGGCCGCTGGGACCCGGTCGCGACCACCGGCAAGGCCGTCCGCCAGAACAGCAACTCCTCCGGACAGGGCTATGAGGACGGCGACGACGACCACCCGCTGAAGGCGACCGTCGTCTCCCCGCGGCAGGGCGACAGCGCGGGCGTGGCCGGCACCTTCACCGTCGACCTCACGCTGGAGGCTCGGAAGCCCGGCGCGAACGGCCTGCTCGCGGGCTACACCGCCGCCTTCAACGACCCCAACGCGCCCACCTTCCACCCCGGCCCCAACGCGGCCGCGCCCGGGCTGGTCGTGCTGCTCTCGACCACCCCGACGGTCGCCAACACCCCGCTTCAGGGCCCGAACACGAACCTCGCAGGCGTCTTCCAGATCAACGACATCGCGAAGCTCCAGGGCCGCAAGCGCACCTTCAACAGCTGGATCGTCGCCGTCCCCGGCTTCTTCGGGAAGGCCACGCAGGCAACGCTGACCGTGTACGCGGTCGCGGGCACCGCCCCGGCCGTCGTGACCGGCAGCGAGCAGCCGATCTCCAACGTCGTCCGCGAGACGTTCAACATCGCCGGCTGACCTCCGGCACCACGCGCAGGGGCGGGACACCGCCCCTGCCGCACCACCTCCCGAGTCGAAGGACGCACCACCATGCGCATCGCAGCCACACCTGACCGCCGCGAGCTTGCCCGCCGCCGGAGCGGAGGGCTCGAGATCACCCTCTACTGGCATGCCGACGACGGCAGCACGAGCATCGCCGTCCACCAGGAGGCGACCGGCGAGACCCTTGCCTTCCCGGTGCCGTCGGACCGGGCCCTCCACGCGTTCCACCACCCGTTCGTCCACCTGGCCGAGGCGGTCGGAGCGCCCGCCGCCGAGGCGGCCACCAATGGGCTCAGCGCGGCTCGACGCTGACCGCCGAGCGCGCCCGATCGATCGGGACCGGCTCGGCGACCACCTCGACCGGCTCTACCGGGCCGCCTGGGCGCTCTGCGGCTCGCGGGAGGAGGCGGAGGACCTCGTGCAGGAGACATACGCCCGGGTCCTCTCCCGGCCGCGCGTCGTCCGCAACGAGGATGACCTCGGCTACCTCCTCCGCGCGCTGAGGAACACCTTCCTGAACCAGCGGCGAAGCGAGCGCCGGCGGCTCCGCCCCAGCCCCCTACCGGACGGGCTCGACGGCGTCGCCGACCCGCGGGTGCCCGAGCCGCACGCCGGGCTCGAGGTGCGTGAGGTCTTCGCGGCGGTGGCGGCCCTGCCCGACGACTTCCGCAACGTGCTCGTCGCGGTGGACGTCGCCGGCCTCTCCTACCGGGAGGCCGCGCGTGCGCTGCGAATCCGGAACGGGACGGTGATGAGCCGGCTCTTCCGTGCTCGCCGGCAGCTTGCGTGCCGGCTCGAGGCGCGCGCCTGACGATCCGGCGCCGCGCGCGGGCCGCGGCGCGGGGTCCGCTCTATCGTCGCGTGACCGCGGCGGGCCGATGAGCTCGCGGCGCCGGGACGGTCTCCACGTTCAAACGACGGGGAGGTGCACGGTGGGTGAGATCCACGTCCACGAGTTCATGAGCCTCGACGGCGTGATCGACACGCCCGTCTGGACCTTCGACTACGGCTTCGACCCGCAGATGGGCGAGGCGATCGGCGCGGTCACCGCGCGGAGCCGGGGGATCCTCCTCGGGCGCGTGACCTACGAGATGTTCGAGCCGGCGTGGTCCACCCGGACCGCCGAGGACGACCCGGGCGCCCCGTTCTTCAACGACACCGAGAAGTACGTGGTGTCAGGGTCGCTCACGACCGCGACGTGGCGGAACTCCGAGGTCATCGGGCCGTACGACCCCGCTGCCATCCGGCGCCTCAAGGAGACGGTGGACGGCGACCTCTACGTCAGCGGCAGCGGCAGGCTGGTGCGCGCGATGCTCGCGGACGGCCTGGTGGACGGGCTGCACCTGTTCGTCTACCCGGTGACCCGCGGCGCCGGGCCGCGGCTCTTCCCCGAGGACGCCGAGCCGATCAGGCTGTCGCTCGCGGCGAGCCAGCCGTACGCCAACGGCGTCGTCTACCTGTCCTACCGGCCGGGCTGAGGCGCCGGGTCAGGAGGCCGCGGCACCCACGATGAGCGGCCGGACGAACCTCGGCGCCTTGGGCATCGCCGTGCGAACGAGCCGCGACACGGCGAAGCCCTCGCTCTCGATCGCGTCGAGCGTGGGCCGGTTGCAGTCACAGCCCACGACGATGCGGTTCAGCCGGTTCATCCGATCCTGCATCCGCGCGAGCCGCGGCTCGGCCGAGCGCACGTGCTCGAGGAAGAGCAGACGCCCGCCGGGGACCAGAACCCGGCGCGCCTCCCGGAGCGCCCGTGCCTGGTCGTCCACTCCGCACAGCACGAGCGTGGTGACCACGACGTCGAAGCTCGCGTCGTCGAACGGCAGGTCCTCGGCCGGCGCACGCAGCACCCGCGCCCACGGCGCCTGTTCCTGTGCGCGCTGCTGGAGGCGGCGGAGCATCGGCGGCTCCGGCTCGGTGACCACCAGCCACTCTATGTCGGGCCCGTACAAGGCCAGGTTCGCGCCGGTCCCGGCCCCGATCTCGAGCACGCGTCCCCGCGCGCCCGCCAGGAGGTCGCGCCGCATCTCCCGCAGCCCCGCCTCCTCGCTCCGCCGTGCCATGCGGTCGTAGGCCATCGCATGGATCCCGGAGCGGATGCCCATGCCGCGACGCTAGGGGCGGCCGGCGGCGGCGGCATGGGGTGTTTGCCCCATCTTCAGAGCAGGCCGTGCTCGGTCGCGAACAGGCTCGCCGCGACGCGGGAGGAGGCGTCGATCTTCGCGTAGATGTGCTCGATGTGGTTGCGCGCGGTCTTTGGGGTGATGACGAGCCGCTCCGCGATCTGCTTGCTCGAGTGCCCGCGCGCGAGCAGGCGCAGCACGTCCACCTCGCGCGCCGTGAGGCCGGCGGGCCGGTCCTGCCGGCGGCCGACGTGGTGCCCGGCCGCCCCGAGCACCGCGGTCACCGCCTCGCCGTCGAGGCGCCCGGCGCGCACCTCCGACCGCAGTTGCCCGGCGGCGGCGGCGGCCGTGAAGGCCGGCCGGTGCGGGCGCATCTCGCACATCGACCGGTAGGCGTCGGCCGCGCCGAGGATGCGGGCGTGCCGGGTGACGGCGCCGCCGGCGAGGCCGCGCGGGTAGCCGGAGCCGTCGAGCCGCTCGCGGTGCTGAACCGCGATCGCGGCCAGCGGGGCAAGCGCGTGCGACTGGTGCAGCATCCGCTCGGTCAGGTACGGGTGCATGCGCACGCGCTCCCACTCGCCGGTGCCGAGCGGGCCCGGCTTGTCCCAGATCGCGTTCGAGACGCCAAGGCGTCCCAGGTCGTGGACGAGCGCCGCGCGGCGCAGCAGCCCCATCTCGTCCTCCGGGAGCCCGAGCTGCTCGGCCGTCGCGGCAGTGAGGTCGGCGACGGCGCGGGCGTGCCCGAGCGTGTACGGCGACTTCAGGTCTACGAAGTCCGCGATGGCCAGCAGCGCGCGATCGAGGTCAGGGCCGGAGACGGTGACCCGCAGGGCCGGCTCGGCGGCGATCACCGACTCCCAGCTCGGCAGGGCGTCGAGCCCGCCGAGGATCCCCTCCGGATCGGCCCGGAGCGCCGCAGCCAGCGCCGGGTCGAACTGCGAGCCCGCCCGCCGGTCGGCCAACGCGAGCGCTGCCTCGACACCTCCCAGCCGGTGCGCGACCTCGATGAACTCCGCGAACTGCGTGAGGCGCGCGGCGACCGGGATCCGATCGCCCGCGAGGCCGTCCGGCCATCCCTTGCCGTCCCATTGCTCGTACGAGGAGGCGACGGCGTCCTGGACCGACTGCGGCAGCCCGAGCCGCTCGGCGAGCGCGCGTGCCAGTGACGAGTGGGTGGCGATCATTCCGTCGAAGTCCCTGCGGCCCGAGACGGCGAACTCGAGCCCGACGCGGAAGCGATGCAGCGGCGGATTGCCGCTGCCCACCAACCGCATCGCGGCCGCGGCGGCCCGCACGCTGCGGTACTCGTGGTCGTACTTGCCGGAGCGGAGGGCGATGTCGTCGCCGAACCACTTGGCCTGCTCGTGCGCGTCCGCGTGGCAGCCGACGTTCACGAGGAGAGCGGTGTAGTAGACGGTCGAGCGCTCGGCCTCGTCCAGGTCGAGGTGCTCGGCCAGGCTCAGCGCGATGATGCACTCGCGCAGGACGTGCTCCATCGGCTGGCCGAAGCCGAGATCGACGCCGAGGGACAGCGCCGCGACGAGCTCGGCGAGCCGCGCTTCCGCCACGCATGGAGCGTAGATCGGCCCGATCGCGCTGTCACGGGCCGCCGTCCTCGGCCAGATGGCACCGCAGCGGTCGAGGTGCCCCGGCGCGATCAGGCCGGCCGCATCGCCTGCATGTTCCCCATCATCACGGCCTCCGTCTCCCGCAGCTCGTCGGCCGGGCTGAACATGACGACCTCCGTCCCCGGCTGGTGATGCACGGGGACGTGCCCGGGTGGGGTGTAGAAGGCGTCGCCCGCCTCGAAGGTCTCCTCACGGCCCTCGAAGCGGAAGGTGAGCCGTCCGGCGATGACGTAGCCCCAGTGCGGGCACTGGCACATGTCGTCCGGAAGCCCCTTCATCAGCGGCGTCGCGTCGATGTCCTCCCGGAACGTCGTGAAGCCGATGCGATAGCCGTCGACCTCGTCGCTCCGGTCGACCACCGGGCCGTAGTCACCGCCTCCTGTCGCGCTCTCCTTCGAGACCTTCGGCATCGGACACCTCCCTCGGACTGTCGTGGCGCCAGGGTAGGACGGGACCGCGCCCCGGTTCATGGGGCGTTCGCCCCATCTTTCCGCCCCCCGGCATCGGGAGGCGACCGCAGGCACCTGCGGGAAATCACGTCTCAGTGGCGGCCCGAAGAGCTCAGGCGGGGTCGTCCGGGGGACGCGCGCCGAAGCCGCGGAGCGAACGGGACGACCCCGAGCGGCCGCCGACGTCGCCGCCGGCCAGCCAGGCGAGGATCGCGGCGCGGGCGAAGCGCCACTCCCCGCCGACCATCCGGCCGGGCAGGTCGCCGGCCTTGGCCAGCTCGGTGACGACCTCCTCGCTCGCCTGCAGGAAGTCCGCCGCCTCGGCGAGCGTGAGCACCGCGGGCTCGGCGAGGGGCTGGAAGTCGTGGTGCCCGACGCTCATCTCGTCGCCGAGGATCAGGCGGGTGATGATCTCCCGCTTCGAGGCGCCGCTTCGCTGGGCCACGTGGTCGAGCCGCTCCGCGGCAGGCGCGGGAAGCCGGACGAACAGGGCCTGTGATTCGCTCATCGGGCGCTCCTCTCACGACGGATTGGCGGCCAGGATAGCAAACGATATCGCGGCCCCTCGCGTCGGCGGAGGCTCGGCGGCATTCAGCCGCCGGTCAGATTTCCCAGCACCCTCTTAGGTCCGGTACGAATGCTGTCTCCATGTCGTCCGAGCGCGCCCAGCACCTCGCCGAGCGTGCAGCAGGTGGCCTGAGGGCCGCGGCGCGCCGCCGGACGGCGGCCGCCTCCACGGAGGGCGAGCGGGCAGAGGGCCGCCTCGGCGGAGCAGACGGCAACGAGCGCCTGACAAGCGCGCTCGGGCTCCTCCTGCTCGTGCTGCTCTCGGTCGAGGTGCTGACGACACTCGACCTGTCGTCGTTTCTGCCGTTGCACCTCTTCTTGGGGCTCCTGCTCCTGCCCGCGGTCTCGCTCAAGGTGGCCAGCGCGGGCTGGCGGGCCGGGCGGTACTACACGGGTAGCGAGGGATATCGGCGCAGGGGCGCGCCGGAGCTCGGCCTGCGGATGCTGGCGCCCGCGCTGGTCATCGCGACCGCCGTCCTCTTCGGCTCAGGGGTCGCCCTCGTCGTGACCGGCACCGGAGGTGGGACCGTGGGCACGGTCCACGTGGCCGCCTTCGTCGTCTGGTCCGTCTTCGTCGTCGGGCACATCGGGCTTCACCTGCCGCGGGCGCTCGCACGCGGCACCGCCGACTGGCGGCCGCGGGAGCGGCTGAGCGGCGTCGCCTGGCGGAGGGCCCTGATCGCCGGCGGGCTGGTCGCGGGCATTGCGCTCGCGCTCGGCACCTACTCGATCCAGAGCTCGTGGCGCTCACATCATCACGGGCTCCCGGAGCGGCGCCCAGGTGGCCGATGATCTCCGAGCCGGGGTCAGGTCTCAGCAGGGAACGACAGGAGGTGCGCCATGCCGACCGGAGACAGCGCTCGAGTTGTCCGGGACGTCTTCGAAGCCTTCGCCGCGGGCGACCGCGCGACGGTCGAGCGGAGCTTCGCCGAGCGGTTCAGGTTCTCGAGCCCGCTCGACGTCGGGCTCGACCGCGCCGGCTACTTCGAGCGCTGCTGGCCGGGCGCCGGAGCGGGCCAGCGCTTCGACCTCGTGCGGATGGTGGAGTCCGGCGCGGAGGTGATCGTCACCTACGAGCTGACCCACGGCGACGGCCGCCGCGGCCGCAACACCGAGGTCTTCACGTTCGACGGCGAGCGGATCTCAGAGGTGGAGGTCTACTTCGGCTGGGACCTGGAGGACGAGGCGCCGCCCGGGTGACGAGGCGATCGTGACGGACCCGCGGCTCGCGATCGCCGCACGGCGGCTCTCAAATCAGCGGCTCACCGGGCCGCCGCTCGCCGGTGCGGCCGCTGTCGTCCGCCACCTCGGCGCCGTCCAGGCACAGGAGTACCCGGTCGCGCGCTGGTCGCTCGGCCTGCGGGCGGAGGGCCTCACCGAGGCCGCCGTCGACGCGGCGCTCGCGGACGGCAGCGTCATCCGGACGCACGTCATGCGCGACACGTGGCACCTCGTGGCCCGCGAGGACCTCCGGTGGATCGTCGAGCTGACGCGGCCCCGGATCCGAGCCAGGAACGAGGTGATGCACCGGCGGCTGGGGCTCGAGCCGGCGCTCCTCGCCCGTGCCGAGGCCATCCTGGTGGCGGCGCTCACCGAGCGCGGCCCGCTCACGCGCAAGGAGCTCGGCACGGTCCTCGCCGACCACGGCATCGAGGCCGAGGGCCCGCGCCTCGCGTACGTGCTCATGCACGCGGAGCTCGAGCTCGTCGTCTGCAGCGGCGCGATGGCCGGCAAGCAGCACACGTACGCGCTGGTCGACCACCGCGCGGGGCGCACGCCGACGCTCGAGCGTGACGAGGCGCTCGCCGAGCTCGCCCGGCGCTACCTGGCGAGCCACGGCCCGGCCACGCCGCGCGACCTCGCCTGGTGGGCTAGCCTCACCGCCGCCGACGCGCGGCGGGCGGTCGACCTGCTCGGCGCGGAGCTCGTTCGGACCGAGGCCGGCGGGCGCGCCTACTGGGAGGCGGCCTCGTCGCCGGAACCGGCGCCGCCGCTGCCAAGGGCGCACCTGCTCCAGGGGTACGACGAGTACGTCATCTCCTACTCGGAGAGCCGGGACGTGACCGACGTCGACGGGCTCGCCCGCGCGACGCCGTGGGGCGGCCCCATGTTCACCCACGCGCTCGCGATCGACGGCCAGGTGGTCGGGCACTGGCGGCGGCGACTGGCGGCCACGGCGATGACCGTCGACCTCCAGCTGGCGCGGTCCCTCGACCGGGGAGAGCGTGCGGCGCTCGCCGAGGCCGTCGAGCGGTACGGGGAGTTCGTCGGGCTTCCCGTCCGCGTTGCCGAGCCGGCGGCGGAGGACGTCGCGACGTCCTAGCGGCCCGGGCCGCTCACGCGCCGCGCCGCGGCACCTCCTGGAGGACCCAGGTGTTGCCGTCCGGATCGCTGAAGTGGGCGAAGGACTCGTAGTCGCGATGCTCCGGGTCTGCCCCTGGCTGCCATCCCGTGGGCCCCATGTGCCGGATCTCGCTCACGTCCACGCCGCGTCCGACGAGCTCGTCGCGCGCCGCCTCGATGTCCACGACCACGAGATGGGTCCCTCGAGAGGAGCCCGGCTCCGCGTCCGTCACGCCGATCCCGACGGTGATCGAGCACGCCGATCCCGGCGGCGTCATCTGGACGACACGGAATTGATCGTTCGGATGGTGGTCGACGTCGAGGCGGAAGCCGCACCGCTCGACGTAGAACTCCTTCGCCCGGTCGACGTCCGCGACCGGGAGCATGACGAGCTCCAGCTTGAACTCCACGTCGGACCTCCGCCTCGGCCGTTCCCCCAGGACGATCAGTACTCGTCGCGCCGCCGGAACCAGGGCCCTGTCTCGTTGCGGCCCATGGGCGCCCGGTCCAGCCACTGGTACATGCCCCACATTGCGTCCAGGCCGCGCGCGTACGCGGAATAGGTGTGGTAGACGACCCCATCCTGCCGCGCGAAGGCGCTCATGCCGGGACTCTCGCGCGTGTACGTCGCCGCGTCGGTCCCGGTCATGGCCGCGACCTCGGCGACGGGGCCGCCGGCGCCGGGCTCGAGGAGCGGCCGCACGTCCCAGGTCCGGTAGTTGTACTCGACGCTCCCGGTGCGCTGCTCGTCCTCGGTCACCGAGACCTGGAAGTCGTAGTTGAAGTCGCCGCCGAACGACGAGGCCCACGGGAAGGTCCATCCCATCCGGCGCTTGTACGCCTGGAGCTGGGCGAGGGGGGCGAGCGAGATGGCCGTCATCGCCACGTCGTGGTTCTCGAGGTGCACGACGAAGCCGTTGAAGCCGTCGGCGATGGTGGAGCAGACCGGGCATCCGCCCGTGTACTCCGGCCCGAACATGAAGTGGTAGACGAGCAGTTGCGAGCGGCCCCGGAAGAGGTCGGCCAGCGAGGCGCTGCCCTCGTCGGTCTCGAAGCGGTAGTCCTTCTCGATCCGGACCCACGGCAGCTCACGGCGCTGCCGCGCCACCTCGTCGCTCTGGCGGGTCAGCTCCTTCTCGGCCTGGAGCAACCGGAGCCTGGCGTCGAGCCACTCCTCAGGGGTCCCCGTCGTGTGATGGGTCATCGCCTGCCTCCCGCTTCGAACAGATAGGACAACCTACTGCCGGCCGGACCGCCGATGACCGGTCGGCCGTCGCCGGGCGCGCCGCCCACGACAGCGAGAAGTGACCCGGGCCGCGCAGCCCGCGATTCGGCATGATCGCGCGGGTGAGCGCCGCGCCGACGCCCTCCCTCGAGCCGCTCGACGAGGCCGTCGATCATGTCCGGGGCGCGTCCGCCGGCCGGTTGATCCTGGAGTACGGCGACTACGAGTGCCCGTACTCGCGCAGGGCGTACCGGGAGATCGAGCGGCTCGAGGCCCGGCTCGACGGCAGCATCCGCTTCGCGTTCCGCCACTTCCCGCTCGTCGACATCCACCCACACGCGCTCGCGGCCTCCGCGGCGGCCGAGGCGGCCGCGATGCAGGGCCGCTTCTGGGAGATGCACGACGTGCTCTTCCACCGCCAGCGGGCGCTCGAGGACGACGACCTGCGGGCATACGCCGCCCAGCTTGGCCTGGACGTCGCGCGGTTCGACGCCGACCGGGCGAGCGCCGGCGCGCTCGAGCGCATCCGGCGGGACGTGGCGAGCGGCGCGGGAACGGGCGAGGTGCTGGGGACGCCGACGCTGTTCATCGATGGGGCCGTCCACCGGGGCGGGTACGAGGCGGCGACCCTCATGGAGGCGCTTACCGCCTGAGCGCTCCCAGCGGCGGCCGCCGGTAGGCGGCCCGGGGTGGCCTCATCCTCTCGCGTCCCGCTCCCGGACAGCAGCCTCGGCGAGGCGCTTGATGCGAGCCAGCCGGCGGTCCCAGGCCTCGGCGAGGTCGCTCAGGGACCTCGTCACGCGGTCGAGCCGCTCGGTGTTCACCCGGTAGAGCAGCTCCCGGCCGCTGCGGCGCGCCTCGACGAGGCCGGCGCGATCGAGGACCGCCAGGTGCTTGCTGACCGCCTGCCGGGTGACCGGCAGGCTCTCGGCGAGGGCGGTTGCCGTCGCCTCCCCCCGGTCGAGCAGCAGGTCGAGCATCTGCCGCCGGGTCGGCTCGGTGACCGCCGCCACCAGCGCCGCGGTGTCCGGTTCCGCTCCCGGCATCAGCCCGCGACCGCGCGCGCGTGGTCGCGGAGGCGCTCGAGGATCGCGGTCCAGCCGCCTGAGTGGTCGTCGAAGTAGGCCGTCCTGTCCTCGTCCGGGCGCTCCAGCGAGTCGATTCCGCTCTCGACGAGCCGCAGCCGCGTCGACTCGCCGCGCGCCTCGAGCGTGAACTCGACGAGCGGGGCGTTCGTCGCATCCGGCTCGGCGCCGTCCGGATGGTTCCAGCGAAACGAGAAGTACCGCGGCGGCTCGACCCGCTCGACGCGCATGTTCACCGTGATCTCCTGCTGGGTGGTCTTGTCCCGGAAGACCATGCGGCCGTCGCCACCGGGGCGGACGTCGAGGTCGACGGCGTCGGTGGCCCAGACGGCGATGTGCCCCGGTTCCGTGACCACGGCCCAGACGACCTCGATCGGCGCCTCGATCTCGATCTCACGCTCGATGCGGTCGCTCGCCATCTCGCCCTCCTCGATTTGCAACCAATGGTTGCGCTATGGTAGCACCAGTGACGCAACCGGTGGTTGCACATTACCCCACCGTCCCACGGAGGTCCGATGAGCGTCCCAGCAGCACCCGTCCCTCGTCATGCAACCGCCGGACCACCTCGCCTCCGCTGGGTGCTGGTGCTGACCGCATCGGCCTTCTTCATGACCGCGCTCGACGCGCTGGTGGTCGCCAACGCCCTGCCCCAGATCGAGGCGTCGCTCCACATGGGCTTCGCCGGGCTTCAGTGGACGGTCAACGCCTACAACATCGCACTCGCCGCAGGGATCATCTGCGGCGCGACGCTCGGCGACCGCTTCGGGCGCCGCAGGATGTTCGTCGTCGGCCTGCTGGTGTTCACCGCCGCCTCTGCCGGGTGCGCGCTCGCTCCGTCCGCGGCCCTGCTGATCGGCGCGCGGACGGTCCAGGGGCTCGGCGGTGCGATGGTCATCCCCATCAGCCTGACGATCCTCACCGAGGCCTTCCCGGTCGAGCGGCGGGCGGCGGTCATCGGCGCGTACGGGGGCCTCGCCGGGATCGCCGTGGCGCTGGGCCCGATCCTGGGCGGCCTGATCAGCGAAGGCATCGACTGGCACTGGATCTTCTGGGTCAACGTCCCGATCGGCCTGACCGCGGCCCTCTTGTCCGCGCGGCTGCTGCCCGAGACCTTCGGCGCGTCCGGCCGGATCGACGTTCCGGGCGTCGCGCTCGTCACGGCCGGCGTCGTCGGCGTCGTCTGGGCCCTCGTCCGGGCCGACGCCTCCGGCTGGGACAGCCCGGAGATCCTCGCGATGCTCGTGCTGGGCATCGTCGCGCTCGCGGCGTTCGTGCTCTGGGAGCGGTGGGCGCGCGAGCCGATGATGCCGCTCCGGCTCCTCGGTGTGCGGTCGTTCGCCGCCGGCAACGCGGCGGCCTTCATGTCCTGGGCGGCCATCAACGTCGCCGCCTTCCTTGCGACGCAGTACTTCCAGTTCGCGCTCGGCTACTCGCCCGTCGAGACCGGCATCCGCCTCCTGCCCTTCTTCGCGACGCCGCTGGTCGTGGCCCCGATCGCCGGCGCGGTGTCGCAGCGCGTCGGGCTGCGGCCGGTGATCGTGCTCGGGCTCGCGCTGCTCGCCGCGGGAATCGCCGGGGTGGCGCTCGAGGCCTCAACCCGCCCGAGCTACCCCGCCATCGTGATCGGTCTCGCCGTTGCGGGCGTCGGCATCTCCATGAGCCTCCCCACCGTGCCGACAGCCGTCCTCGACGCCGTGAGCCCGGAGGAGATGGGGACCGCCTCCGGCGTGAACAACATGCTCCAGCGCTTCGGCGGCGTCTTCGGCATCGCCGTGGGCACCGCGGTGTTCGGCGCCCGCGGCGGGCTCGGCACGCCGGCGTCCTTCACTGACGGCTTCCGTCCCGCCCTGGGGGTCGCGGCCGCACTGGCGGTCTGCGGGGCGCTCGCCGCCCTGGCGCTCCCCGGCCGTGCCCGGGCCGAGGCCCCGGCGGGCATACTCGTCGGGGAGCCGCGATGACGAGCATTCAGCCCGAGCTGTGGGTGGAGCGACCCCGCGACGCCGTGGCCTTCTACCAGGCGGCGTTCGGGGCGGTCGTCCTGCACCTCGTGGGCGACGGCGACGAGATCGTCGCCCAGCTCGCCGTGGGAGGGGCGGCGTTCTGGGTCGCCGGAGCGGCCGCCGACATGGGCCGGCTGAGCCCCCTGGGCGCCCACGGAGCGACCGGCCGGACCCTGCTCGTGACCGACGACCCGGACGAGGTCGTCCGGCGTGCCGTCGCGGCGGGCGCGACCGTCACCTCGGCAGTCGCCGCGGAGCACGGCTGGCGACTCGGGCGGATCGTCGACCCATTCGGCCACGAGTGGGAGGTCGGCGTGCCGCTGGGCCCGTGGCCGCCGCCATGAGAGAGAGCCCCCGAGAGGATTCGAACCTCTGCGCCGCGGGGTCGAAGCCCGCCGCTCTTCCGCTGAGCTACGGAGGCAAGGTACGGATGGAGGGAGTCGAACCCCCATGGCCGTGCGGGCCGCCGGCGTCTGAGGCCGGTGCGTCTTCCGGTTTCGCCACATCCGCACGATGAGCCGCAGGCCCGGTGACGTGAGGCCTGCGGCTCGTCGTCCTACGCGGCGGGCCGCGTGGGCCGCCGCTCGGATCGCGCCGACTCGAGGCGTGCGATGCGGCGCACGTCGAGCGCGACGACCCTGGCCGGGCGTGGACCCCTGTCGGGAGACACGGCGACCCGGGCGAGACGCAGGTGATGCATCCCGTGCTCCTCTCTGTCGAAGGGGCGCCCGCGGCGCCCTCGGTCAGAGGACGAAGCGGGCGAGAGCCGGGGGACATCCCCGGCCCAGTGGAGCGGACGACCCGGATCGAACGGGCCTCCCCAGGGTGGCGCCCCGGTGCTCTTCCAGATGAGCTACGTCCGCGATCGCGCCCGGCCGGAGTCGAACCGGCGGCCCCGCCGTCGCACGGCAGCGCCCGCTCCGAATGAGCACGGACGTGGAAAGGAGCCTCCGGCAGGAGTCGAACCCGCACCTCGGCCGTACAAAGGGCGCGTGCTTGCCGTTGACACCACGGAGGCGAAGTGGAGACGGTCGGGGTCGAACCGACACCTTCCTCGTTGCAAGCGGGGTGCTCTCCGGTTGAGCTACATCCCCACGGATGTGGAAGGGGTGGCCGGCCGGATTCGAACCGGCGCCGGCGGGGGTCACGGCCCCGGGTGCTCCCGTCTACACCACGGCCACCATGAAACGGGGACGACCGGACTCGAACCGGCGGCCTCTCGCCTGACAAGCGAGCGCTCTCCACAACTGAGCTACGCCCCCAGATAGCGCGGGTGGGACTCGAACCCACGGTCTCGAGCTGATCAGGCTCGCGAGGCAACCGCTCCTCCACCGCGCAGGTCTGGCCGGCAGGAGTCGAACCTGCGACCTCCGGCTCCCGAAGCCGGCGGGGTGACCGTCTCCCCTACAGCCAGATGGACTCCGAGGGCAGGACTGGGGCCTGCCCATCCGCAAATGTCTTCGCCAGGCGGAAGGAGAGGGAGTCGAACCCCCAAGGCCAGAGGGCCCACCCGTTTTCGAGACGGGATACCGCGCCGGTGGCAGTCCTTCCGTCATGTGATGCAGATCCGGGACGAGGACTCGAACCTCGATCTCCACGTTCAGAGCGTGGCGTCCTGCCCTTCGACCACCCCGGAGGGAACGGGCGCCCGCCGTCCCGGGCGCCCGCGGTCAGTCCAGGAACGCGACGTTCCGCATCGCTCGCGCCTGGTGCTCGGTGTTCATGAGCACGCGGTGCCAGCAGTGCAGGACGATCGTGTTGTGATCCGGGTGGCGGACGGAGCCCTTCGCCCAGACGTCCGGGTTTCGGACCATCTCGCGCCAGCCACGACCCCACCGCTTGCGCTCCGGGAGCCGCAGCCAATCGTCGACGGTGATGCCACCCGGGTTCGCGTCGTTCACGAACACCGTCTCGCCGCCGTGGCGGACGGCGAGCTCGAGGATGTGGTCCTTGCCGCGGCCCCTCGTGAGCGGCTCGTCCCTGAGGACGTCGCGCTCGTCCACGACGAAGTCCCACTGCGCCAGGAAGAACCACTCCCCCTGTCGCACGTACGCCACGTTCCTACGCTGGAAGCGGTCCCTCGGGCGCATTCGCGCGACCGCGTCGCGGACCTCGTCCGGCTGCAGCGCGTCCTTCGCCGACGCCACGCCGGCGACGCCGCGCGCCGACTCCGGGATCGCCGCCACGAACCAGTGGCGCTCGTCGAAGCCGCACAGGAACCTGCTCTTCTCACCATTCTCGCGAACGAGGAGGAGCAGGCAGCGCTCGTCCGCGTCGGCCTCGACGACGTTCAGCGAGACCTTCCCGCGCGCCACCGCGAGCTCGAAGTACTCGCCACGGCGGTCCTGCCAGACGTTGATGAGCGTCCCGCTGCGCAACCCGCGCAGGACCTTCACCCGAGCCCCGATCTCGGCGAATCGGCACTCGAGAACCTCGGCTCTCATGATGCTCCTCTCCGGAGTGCCGGTGATGACTGCGGAGGGGCCGCACCGGCAGAGCGCGCCGCTCCGTCCATCCCCCCGTGGGTGGGGATCGACGCAGGGGCACGCGCCTCATGCGCGCCGTCTCGTCCGCTGTCTCGCCGGCCTGAGGCCGATCGATGTTTTCCATGCCACTCGCCTACCCTTCGGCCCTGGATCGGCGCCGCCGGGGAAGCGATCCGCGGTGGTCGTCGTCCTACGTGGAGGAGCTTGGAGCCCGGGCCTCACGCCGCGTGAATGACAGGTAACAGCGAACGCTTGTTACCAAGCGTGGCATTCCTACGCACGGCTGAGGGCCTTTCTCTCTCAGGCGGGGCCTCGATGTGAAATCTGGCGTTGGACTGATGTGATCATCACCTCTGTTCTGACGTTTGGACGGGTTCGAAGAGGGCACAAAAAAGGCGACCCGTAGGTCGCCCTCGTCCGCATGGTATCCCGCTCAGGACCTAGCGGGGATGCCTCACGGGGAGGGCAGGGAAGATGGTCAGGGCACCCTCGCCGACGGTGTGCCGGCGGGGACGGAGAAACGCAACGAACGTCGCGCGTGCGGTGGAGCTTGGGCTGTCGAGTGTCATGTAAATGATTCGTTCCTCGTAGGGGCGGGCAGTGTAGGGCGCCACGTCCCGGAATGCAAGGGCACGACGAACAAGAGCCCGCGCGCATGACGCTGATACGTGCCGGTGCCGCACGGCCGCCATCGCGGCGGCCGGTGAGTGCCATCCCGGTGTCCCGGGACGCCGGTCCCGTTCGTCTCCATGACGACACGACCTGAGGAGGCAACGATGAGTGCGACGAAGACCGCAGTGGCCGGCGCGACCGGCCGGGTGGGCCGTCACATCGTCGACGTGCTCCGCGAGCGGGGCCACGACGTGGTCCCCATCTCGCGCACGACCGGCGTGGACGTCGTCACCGCGGCGGGGCTTGCCGAGGCGCTCGACGGCGTGGACTTCATCGTCGACGCGGCGACGGGGCCCTCGCCCGACGAGGAGGAGGCGACGGCGTTCTTCAGCGCCTCGGCCCACAACCTGCAGGAGCTCGGTCAGCGGGCGGGCGTCCGGCGGATCGTCGTCCTGTCGATCATCGGGACCGACCGCTTCACCGGGGGGTACGGAGCCGCGAAGCTCGCCCACGAGCAGGCCGCGGCGGCCGGCCCGATCCCCGCGACGATCCTGCGCGCGGCGCAGTTCCACGAGTTCGTCCCCGTGCTCGTCGAGTGGGGCCGCCAGGGTGACGTGAGCTACGTGCCCGACATGCGCACGCAGCTCGTCGCCGCCCGGTCCGTCGCCGAGGCTGCGGTCGACCTGCTCGACGAGGAGCCGTCGCGGGGGCCAGTCCCGGAGG
>DATFWK010000138.1:0-5853 GCA_035259345.1 Miltoncostaeaceae bacterium
GACCATCGGCCGCTCGAGGCCGGCGAACACCGTGCGCCCGTCGTGGTCGATCTCGCTCGTCTTGCCGTGCACCGGCTCGCGGCCGCGCACCACGCGCCCCCCGAAAGCCTGGCCGATCGCCTGGTGGCCCAGGCAGACGCCCAGGATCGGCAGGCGCCCGGCGAAATGGCGGATGGCCTCGACCGAGATGCCGGCGTCGTCCGGCGTCTTCGGGCCCGGCGACACCATGAGGTGCGTCGGCTCGAGTGCCGCGATGCCGTCGAGGTCGATCGCGTCGTGTCGGTGGACGGCCACCTCCGCCCCCAGCTCCGAGAGGTACTGGAAGAGGTTGTAGGTGAAGCTGTCGTAGTTGTCGATCAGGACGACGCGTGCCGCCATTGTCACCACTCGCTCTGGGCCGCGGCGACCTCGATCGCGCGGAACATCGCGGCCGCCTTGTCCTGGGACTCCTGGTGCTCGCGCTCCGGCACGGAGTCCGCGACCACCCCCGCGCCCGCCTGCACGTACGCCATGCCGCCGCGGCAGAGGATCGTCCGGATCGTGATGCACGTGTCCAGGTCCCCGTCGAACCCGAGCCACCCGACCGCGCCGCCGTAGGGCCCGCGCTTCGTCGGCTCGAGCTCGTCGATGATCTCCATCGCCCGCACCTTCGGCGCCCCCGACAGCGTCCCCGCGGGGAACGCGGCCCGCAGCGCGTCGGTGGCGCAGCGCCCCTCGGCGAGCTCCCCCACCACCGTGCTCTCGATGTGCATCACGTGGCTGTACGTGTGGACCCCCATCAACTCCTTCACGTGCACCGATCCCGGCCGGCAGACGCGCCCGACGTCGTTGCGGCCCAGGTCCACGAGCATCACGTGCTCGGCGCGCTCCTTCGGGTCGGCCAGGAGCTCCTCGGCGAGCCGCTGGTCGGCCGCCAGCGTCTCCCCGCGCGGGCGGGTGCCGGCGATGGGGTGGGTCTCGACGACGCCGCGGGAGACCTTGACCAGGGTCTCGGGCGACGAGCCTGCGAGCTGCGCCTCGCCGGTGTCCAGGAAGAACATGTACGGCGACGGGTTGATCGTGCGCAGGCCGCGGTAGACGGCGAACGGGTCGAGCGTCATGCGGGCGGCGAAGCGCTGGGACGGCACCACCTGGAACGCGTCGCCCGCGAAGACGTAGTCGCGCACCCGCTGGACGGCGGCCTGGTAGTCCTCGGGCGTGCGGTTGCACTCGATCGGCCCGATCTCCGGCTCGTCCTGGCGCGGGGGATGCGGCACCGGGCCGCTCAGGCGGCCCTTGAGCTCGGCCAGCGACGACACCGCCCGCCAGTAGGCCGGCTCGGGGTCGACGTCCGGCTCGAGCACGCACGGGACGACGATCGAGAGCGAGCGGCGCAGGTGGTCGAAGACCACGACCGGCCCGGTGATCATCACGAACATGTCCGCGACGCCGAGATCGTCGGGCGGGACGTCGGGCAGCCGCTCGACGCGGCGGACCAGGTCGTAGGCGAAGTAGCCGACCGCCCCGCCGGTGAACGCCAGGTCGCCGGGGGCGGGCGCCATGCCGACCGCGGCGACCGCCTCCTCGACGGCGCCGAAGGGGTCGGACGGGTCCAGCATGCGGACGGTGCCGTCGTCGTGGCGGATGGCGAGCTCGTCGCCCCGCGCCTCGAGCACCGCCTGCGGGCGGATGCCGAGCATCGAGTAGCGCCCGAGCCGCTGGCCCTCCTCGGCCGACTCCAGGAGGAAGCACGGGCCGTCGCCGCGGAGCTTCAGGAACGCGCTCACCGGCGTCTCGCAGTCGGCGATCCAGGTGTGCACGAGCGGCACCTGGCGGTGGCGCCCCGCGAGCGCGCGGACCGCCTCCAGGCCCGGCGCGACGGCGAGCGACGAGCCCTCGCGCCGCGGGACCTCCAGGCGCAGCGCGCTCACGCCGGCCGGCGCCGGCTCGCCAGCTCCCGCGCCACCTCGTCGAGGCTGACGCCGGTCGCGCGCCAGAGCACCGCGAGGTGGTAGAGCAGGTCGGCGCTCTCGTAGACGACCTGGTCGCGCTCCTGGCCCTTGGCCGCGATCGCCACCTCGGTCGCCTCCTCCCCGACCTTCTTGCAGACCGTGTCGATGCCCTTGGCGAGCACTCGCGCGGTGTGGGAGGCCTCCGGGTCGCCCTCCTCCGCCCGCTGGGCGATGACCCGCTCGAGCTCGGCGAGGACCGTGAAGGGCTCGCCAACCTCGCCCACGAGCGGCGTGTGGAAGCAGGTCGCCTCGCCCGTGTGGCACGCCACGCCGGTCTGGTCCACGAGCACGACGAGGGCGTCGGCGTCGCAGTCGAGCAGGATGCCGCGCACGGCCTGCGTGTTGCCGCTGGTCGCGCCCTTGTGCCAGAGCTCCTGCCGCGAGCGGCTCCAGAACCAGGTCTCCCCCGACTCGATCGTGCGCTCGAGCGACGCCGGGCTCATCCAGGCGAGCGTCAGCACACGCCCGCTGACGGCGTCCTGGACGACCGCGGGCACGAGGCCGTCCGCGCCGAACCGAACCCGCTCGACGACCTCACGTGCGGCGGCCGCGGCCTTCATGCGACCTTCTGGAGCTCCCGCATGATCTTGACCGCCGAGCTCGTGCCGAGCCGCGAGGCGCCGGCGTTGATCATCGCCTCGGCCTGCTCGAGCGTGCGGATGCCGCCCGAGGCCTTCACGCCGACGTTCTCAGGAAGCGCCTCGCGCATCAGCTCGACGTCCTGGACGGTCGCCTGCGTGCCGACGCCGGTGGCCGTCTTGGCGAAGTCGGCGCCGGCGTCGTTGACGATCTTGCAGGCCAGGCGCTTCAGCTTGTCGTCCAGATAAGGTGCCTCGATGATGACCTTCACGAGCACGGCGCCGCGGGCGTCGTTGACGGCGCGGGACTGGACGGCCTTCACGAGCGTCGCGAGCTCGGTGCGGACGAACCCGAAGTCGCCGGAGCGCAGCGCGGGCACGTTCATCACGACGTCGATCTCGTCCGCCCCGTTCGACACCGCGTGCTCGGCCGCCGCGATCTTGCTGCCCGGGAGCTCGGCGCCGTAGGGGAAGGCGACCACGGTGCCGACCTTGACGTCGCAGCCGCGCAGCTCGTCGACCAGGAGCGGCAGGAAGATCGGGAAGGAGCACACGGACGCGAAGTGATGCTCGCGCGCCTCCTCGCAGACCCGCTGGATGTCCGCCTGCGTTGCCCGCACGTCGAGGAGCGTGTGGTCGATCGTCTTGGCGAGCTCCTCGGGCTGGATCAGGGGTCTCCCGCACCGGAGGTCATCGCGGCGAGTATACCGAGACTGCATTTTCCGGCCCGTGCCTGAGCTGCCCGAGCTGGAGGCCCTTGCGGAGGGCCTGACGGCCGCCACGGAGGGGCGCGAGATCGCCGCGGTGCAGGCCTGGCAGCCGGCCGTCCTCAAGACCGCCGACCCGCCGCTCGAGGCGCTCGAGGGGCGCAGGCTGGACGGCGTCTGGCGCCGCGGGAAGATCCTCGGCATCGACGCGGGCGAGCTGGTGCTGCTCGTCCACCTGATGCAGGGCGGGCGGCTCGGGCTCGCCCCGGCCCCCGACCGCCGGCCCGCGCGCACCACGGCGCTCGCCCTCCGCCTCGACGGCGGCGAGGAGCTGCGCCTGCGCGAGGCGGCGACCGAGCACCGGGCGAGCGCCCATCTCCTGCGCGCCGGCGAGGTCGCGTCCCATCCGCAGCTCGCGGCCCTGGGGCCGGAGCCGGTCGGCCTCCCGCCGGCCGAGTGGCGGGAGCGGCTCGCCGAGCGCCCGGCGCGGCTCCACTCCGCGCTGCGCGACGGCCGGCGCGTCGCCGGCATCGGCCGCGCGTACACGAGCGACATCATGTGGGCCGGGCGCCTCGCGCCGTTCGCGCGGACGGACCGCATGACGGACGAGGAGTACGAGCGCCTGGCGGCCGCGGCCGACCTCGTCCTCACCCAGGCGCTCGAGCGGGCCCGCGGGGCGATCACGACCAACCTCCCGGACCGCGAGCGCCGCGTCACCGCCGTGCACGGCCACCACGGCGAGCCCTGCCTGCGCTGCGGGCGGCGCCTCGAGCGGGTCTCGTTCGAGGGCTACGACCTCGTGTACTGCCCGGACTGCCAGACCGGCGGGCGCCTGTACGCCGACCGGCGGACGAGCCGCTTCCTGCGCTGAGCCCGGGCCCGGGCCGGAGCCTCAGGCCAGCTGGACCCCCATGGTGATCGAGCCGAGGTAGCGGCTGCCGCTGCGGCGGACGGCCAGCGTCGAGCGCTTGCCTCCGTTGCGGTAGATCGCGTCGTCGGGGTTGCGCACCTGCCGCGCCCCACGCCGGCTGTAGGGCGAGCGCTTGAAGACCGCGTCCGTGAGCGCGTCCGAGAAGTAGAGCTGGCCGGTGTGGACGACGTCACCGGCCACGTGCACCTTGACGTGGATGTGCACGGCCCGCCCCGGATACCAGCCGGGGTAGATGGTCGTGAAGCGGGCCACGCCCCGCGCGTCGGTCCGCTGCACGCCGCGCAGGAAGGTGCGGTTGCCGGAGCCGGCCCCGAAGCCCGAGTACGCGCCGGACGCATCGGCGTGCCAGATGTCCACCGACGCGTTCCGCACCGGACGGCAGCTCGAGGCGTCGACGACCGACAGGCTGAGGTCCAGCGGCGCGCCGGGCTTGCCCTCCGTGATGTCGCGCCGCACGCGCTCGTTCGGGATGTAGAACGGGCCCTCGGTCTGCTCCGGCGCCAGCACGCAGCTGACGGCTCCCGAGGCGACGCCGGCCGGTCCGCCGCCGGGGGGCGCGAGCGCCTCCCAGCCCGCGGCGGCCAGGCCGCCGGCCACCAGGCCGCCGAAGCCGAGCAGCGACCTGCGGCGGGTCAGCCGGGGCTCCGCCGGCGCGGCGTCGACGTCGTGCGGATGGGTGCGCTCGTCCATGACGCGGGAGCGTATCCGCAGCCGATGAGAAACGGCTGGGAATAGCGAGCGCCGCGTGGCGTCTCTTCTCTCGGGCGCGGAGAGCGCCGCAACCAACGAGCAAGGAGATGTTCCCCATGCGAGTCAACCTCTTCAAGCGCCCGGTCCTCCTCGGCCTCGCGAGCCTCGCGCTCGTCGGCGCCGGCGGCGCCGTCGTCGCCACCGCCGACAGCGGGCCCGGGTCCGACGGTGATGTCACCGTCTGGGTCCCGCGTAGCGGTGATGTGGCGGGCGTCGAGACCCGCGGCTTCGTCGTCGACCTGTCCGTCCGGATCAACGGCAACCTCGCCCAGACCGGGTCGTCGCTCGAGCTGACGGGCCCCGGGGCCCACCAGAACATCGCGCCGCTGCCCGGCAACGTCGGCACCGGTGCCAACGCCGACCACTTCCCCGGCCTGGTCGTGCTGCTCTCGAGCACGAAGATCGGCGCCGGCGCCGGTCAGAACCTCGCCAACGAGTTCAACATCACCGGCATCACCGACCGCCCGAGCGCGAACGAGACCGAGGTCTGGGCGACCTGGATCATCGGCGCCAAGGGCGCGTTCGCGTCGCTCAGGGATGCGGCGCACCCGCAGCCGACCGAGCACAGCAATCTCTTCGTGACCGCCGTCAAGGGCACCGCCCCGGACGTCGTCACCGACGCGAACGGCGACGGTCGCCTCGACGAGAAGGACCTCCAGCAGATGGGCTACGACGTCATCGCGAGCCCGCGGAAGGTCTCCTTCGAGATCAACCGCCAGCCCTGAGCGGGCAGCGGCCGAGCCGGGGCGCCGCGGACAGCGGCGCCCCCGGCCCGGACGTCAGAGCCCGAGGCGGTCCAGCATCGTCTCGTCCCGCCGCCAGCGCGGGCGCACCTTGACGACCAGGTCCGTGTGCACCGGCTCGCCGAACAGGCGGGTCAGCGCTGCGCGGGCCTC
>DATFWK010000139.1:0-9382 GCA_035259345.1 Miltoncostaeaceae bacterium
GGCTGGGGCGCGGCGGCGGGCGCCGCCGTCGCGCGCGCGGCCTCCTCCACGTCCGCCCGGACGATGCGCCCGGCCGGCCCGGTACCGCGGACGCGCGCGAGGTCGATGCCGAGGTCCGCGGCGAGTCGCCGCGCCAGCGGCGAGGCCTTCACGCGGTCGCCGTCGTCCGCGGGCGGGCGGGCCGGAACGGGCGCCGGGGCCTGCCGCGGGGCGGCCGCCGGCTCGGGCTCGGGCTCCTCGTCCTCGGCGCCGGGGTAGGCCTCGAGGGCCATCCCGATCGCAGGGCCGGTGCCGTCGTCCGAGGTGGGGATGCCGCCGGTGGTCTCCGTCTCCTCGCCCTCGAGCTCGTCCTCCGCCGCCTCGGCCTCGTCCACCACCGCGGCCGCCTCCTCCTCGGCGGCGTCGGCGGGGCCGGGCTCCCCGGCGCCGGTCTCGTCCGCGGGCTCGGCCGGCCGCGCGGTGCGGGCCCCGGGCGCGGCGCCGTCGCCGATCGTCGCGATCGGCGCGCCGACCGGCAGCGTCTCGCCCTCCTGGGCGAGGATCGCGAGCACGCCGGAGTCCGGCGCCTCGACGGTCATGTTGGCCTTGTCGCTCTCGATCTCGACGATCGGCTCGCCCTTGGCGACGTCGTCACCCTCGGAACGGAGCCACTGGAGGACGGTGCCCTCCTCCATCGTGTCGCTGAGCTTGGGCATGCGGAACTCGGCCATCTCACCCCCTCACGACGAGGGACCGCACCGCCGCCGCGACGTCCGCCGCGCTCGGCAGCGCCGCCTGCTCGAGGTTCTTGGCGTACGGCATCGGGACGTCGGCGCTGTTCACGCGCCGGATCGGCGCGTCCAGCCAGTCGAAGCAGGCCTCGTAGATGTGCGCGGCGAGGTTGGCCGCCACGCCGCACTCGGGCCAGCCCTCGTCGACGATCACGGCCCGGCCGGTCGCCCGCACGCTCTTCGCCAGGCTCTCGAGGTCGAGCGGGCGCAGCGTGCGTGGGTCGATCACGTCGCACTCGATGCCCTCCTTGGCGAGCTCGTCGGCGGCGGCGAGCGCGACCCAGACCATCCGCGAGTGGGCGATCACCGTGCAGTCGCGGCCGCTGCGGCGGACCGCCGCGCGCCCGAACGGCACCAGGTCCTCCTCGCCGCCGACCGGCCCCTTCTTCGCGTAGAGGCCCTCGCTCTCGAGGAAGATCACCGGGTCGTCGTCGCGGATCGCCGACTTGAGGAGCCCCTTCGCGTCGTAGGGCGTCGCCGGGCACGCGACCTTCAGCCCCGGCACGTGGCTGTACCAGGCCTCGAGGGAGTGCGAATGCTGGGCGGCCAGCTGGTGGCCGGCGCCGCCGGGCATCCGGATGACGATCGGGCACGCGACCTGGCCGCCGAACATGTACCGGATCTTCGCCGCGTTGTTGACGATCTGGTCCATTGCGACGATCGAGAAGTTCACGGTCATCATCTCGACGATCGGCCGGAGCCCCGTCATCGCTGCACCGATGCCGATGCCCGTGAACCCGGCCTCGCTGATCGGCGTGTCGACCACCCGGGTCGCGCCGAACTCGGCCAACAGGCCGCGCGTGACCTTGAACGCGCCCTCGAACAGCCCGACGTCCTCGCCCATGATGAAGACGGCCGGGTCGCGGCGCATCTCCTCGCGCATGGCCTGGGTGAGGGCCTCGCGGTAGGAGACGGCCTTCGGCGGGGCGGAGGTGCTCATGGCCCGACCACCGCGCTCCCGCGCGGGTCGTCGTTCCACGGGTTGGCGTAGACCTCCCGCGCGAGCTCGGACTCGGGCACCGGCGGGCTCGCCTCGGCGAAGGCCACCGCCTCCTCCACCTGCTCGGCCACGCGCTCGCGCACGGCGTCGGCCTCCTCGCGCGTGATCGCCCCCTCCCCGAGGAGGATGCGCTCGAAGGTGACGAGGGGATCCCGGGCCTGCCAGCGCTGCTTCTCGTCCGCCGCGCGGGTGGTGTCCGGGTCGCTCATCGAGTGGCCCCGATAGCGGTAGGCCCGCGCCTCGATCATCGAGGGCTGGCGCTCCTCCCGGGCGAGCCTGGCCGCCTCGGACACCGCCTGGTGGACGACGAGCGCGTCCATGCCGTCGACCTGGCGGGCAGGCATGCCGTACGCCTCCGCGCGCCGGAAGAGGTCCGTCTCGGCGGAGGCGCGCTCCACGGCCGTGCCCATCCCGTACTGGTTGTTCAGGCAGAAGAAGACGACCGGCAGGCGCCAGAGCTCGGCCATGTTCATCGACTCCGCGAGCACGCCCTGGTTGACCGCGCCGTCGCCGAACATCGCAAGGGCGACGCCGTCCTCCTCGCGATAGGCGATCGCCCAGGCAAGGCCGACGGCCAGCGGGATGGAGCCGCCGACGATGCCGTAGCCGCCGTAGAAGTGCCGCTCCTTGTCCATCAGGTGCATCGAGCCGCCGAGGCCGCCGCAGATGCCGTCCCGGCGCCCGAAGAGCTCGGCCATCACCCGGCCGGGCTCGCTGCCCCGGGCGAGCGCCTGCCCGTGCTCGCGGTAGGTGGATGTGATGGGGTCGGTGGGCCGCAGCGCTGCGACGGTGCCGACCACCGCGGCCTCCTCCCCGATCGCCAGGTGGAGGAACCCGCCGATGTGGCCCTTCATGTACTCCTCGGCCGCCCGCTCCTCGAAGCGGCGGATGAGCCACATCGTCTCGAACATCTCCCGCATCAGCTCCGCCTCGGGGCGGGCCGACGGGCCCGAGGTCGTGGGCGGTGCGACGGTGTCCGCCATTGCTCGCTCGCCTTCCCGTGGTTTCAGGCGGATTGTCGCACGAGCGCCCGGCGCTCTGCCGGGCGGCCCCACCGCGGCCAGACCAGGACCAGCACGGCGACCAGCATCGCGTCGCGCAGGCAGAGCAGGCCCACGGGCAGCACGTCGAAGTCGTCGACGAGGGCGCCGTAGAGCGTCGGGAAGATGGCCTGCGTGACCCCCAGCGAGATCCCGGTCACGATCGCCGCCGCGAGGCCGCGCCGGCCGGGGATCAACAGCACCAAGGGCAGGAGCCAGCACAGGTACTGCGGCGACAGGACCTTCCCGCTCACGACGAGGGCCGCCATCGTCGCGGCCAGCGCGCGCACGGTGGCGTCTCGCCACGCCGGGTCGAGCGCCTGCCGCCAGAGCGACCACGCGATCGCCACCACGAGCACGACCGCCAGGAGGGACAGGATCGTCGCGACGGCGTTCGGCGCCGAGCCGGCGATGTTCTCGCTGCCGAAGCTCTGGACCTGGCGCAGGTGGTCGCCGGTCGCGTGGCTCCAGGCCAGGAGCAGAGCGGCGCCGCTCGACTCGATCTGGAGCGGCCGGTCCAGGTGGTAGGCGAACAGGCGCCAGGTCCCGGAGGGGGCGATGACGGCGAAGGGCAGGATCGTCGCGGCGACGACGGCGACGCTCGCTGCCGCGCCGAGCGCCGCCGGGCGCCACCCGGCCCGGCGACCGTGGAGCACGAGCAGCGCCGGCAGGAGCGCGATCGGCACCAGCTTGGCCGCGGCGGCGAGCGCGAGGAGCGCCCAGGCGGCCCACCATCGCTCGGAGAGGATCGCCCAGACGCACCAGGCCACGGTCGCCGAGAGCACGAGGTCGTAGCGCGTCTCCACCAGCGGGCCGAGCAGCACGGGGGAGAGCGCGATCACGCCCACGAGCAGGGCTCGCCGCGCGCCGCCGAGGCCGAGCCGCCATGCCGCCGCGAGCCCGCCGAGCGCAGTGATCGCCAGGCAGGCGAGCATGAGCATCGAGAACGAGAGCTGGAAGCCCCCCGGCAGCCGGGACGCCGCCCAGAACAGCCCGGCCGCCGCCGGCGGGTACTCGAGGTCGAAGTCCCGGTATGGCACGAGCCCGGCGTCGATGAGCCGGGCCGCATGGGAGTAGACCCTGAGGTCGCCGAGCTGGAACGTGGGCCAGATGACCCACCGCATCAGGGACCAGGTCACCGCGCAGGCCGCGACGGCGGCGAGCGCCTCCAGGCGGCGGCTCAGCGGACCGCCTCCGGCGCCGGGCGGGCGGCCAGGATCGTCCCCCGGTTGGTGCCGACCCATACGGCGCTCGCGCGGGCCGGCGGCCCGGCCAGGGCGAGGCCCGCCGCGTCCTCCCGCGTCCCGGACACGTCGCGGCAGGAGCCCCACACACCCTCGGCTCCGCCGCGCGCGGCGCGGATGCGAAAGCCGTCGCCGGCCAGCTCCTCCCAGGCCGCGAGCGCATCGCCCAGCGGCCCGATCGCCACGCGCCCCTCCCCGGACTCGCCGCCACGCGAGAGCGTCGTGGGCGCCGACCACGGGCCGCCCGCGACGCGCCCGGCGGCCTGGACGCGGTTCGTCCCGTCCACTCCGAGCTGCCACACCGCGACCGCGGCGCCGGACGGCGCGACGGCGACGCGCGGGCCGTTGTCGCTGGGGGAGGGGCGTGAGAGCTCGAACGGGGTGTCGGCCGGCGGCGAGAGGAGCCCCGGCGGGGTCCAGGCGCCGCCCGCGCGCCGCTCGGCCCACTCCACCTGGCCCTCCAGGTCGGCGGCGTCCGTGAGCAGCCAGACGGCGACCGCGTGCCCGGTCCGGTCGATCCCGACGTCCGGATCCCGTGACCACTCGCCGGCGGCGGAGATCCGCTCGGCAGGTGACCAGCGTCCCGCGGTCCGCACCGCCGCGAGCACCACCGACCGTCGGCCCTCCTTGGCGCGCCAGACCAGCGCCGCGTCGCCGTCCGCGCTGACCGCGATGCGCGGCACGCGGGACCGGTCGGCGAGCCGCCCCAGCGTGACCGGTCGCGACCACGCGCCGCCGGCGGGGCGCCGGACGACCTCGATCACGGCGTCCTCACGCGAGCCGCTGCGGCTCCAGGCGACGCTCGCGCCGCCCTGGGCGTCGATCCCGACCGTCGGCTCCCGGGCCTCGGCGCCCGGCGCCGACAGCGTGCGCGCCGCCGACCAGCGCCCGTTCGGGAAGCGCTCCGCCGCCTGAACCACCCGACGATCCTCGCCGTCGTAGCCCTGCCACACCACCAGCGCCGCGCCGCTCGCCTCCATCGCGACGTCCGCGTCGCGCGCGTCGGTGCCGGAGAGCTGTCGCGGCCGGGACCAGGCCTCGCCGGGGCCGCGGCTCGCCGCCTCGATCCGCTTGCCGCGGTCGCTCTCCCACGCCGCGACCGCGTCGCCACGCGCGTTCCCGGCGACGACCGGGGCGCGATGGTCCGGGCCGCCGATCGTGACCGGCGCCGTGGCGGGTGCGGGACATGCCTCCGGAGTCGACGACCCGCCGCCACAGCCCGTCGCTGCGAGCGCCGCCAGCGCGAGCGGGGGGAGGAGGCTCGTCGTGGGGCGCACCGGCGGCAGCATAGGCACGCCGCCCCGGTGTCAGGCGCCTGGCGGCAGCTCCAGGTGGCGCTCGAGGACCGTGATGTCCCGCCACCCGCCGTCACGGCGGCCGTGGGCGCGGTGGACGCCCACCTCCCGGAAGCCGGCGCGTCGGGCGAGCGCGAGCCCGGGCCCGTTGTCCGGGAAGATCATCCCGACCAGCTTCCAGTAGCCGAAGGCCGGCGCCTCGATCACGAGGTGGTCGAGCATCTGCCGCCCGAGGCCCCGCCCGCGCGCGTCGGGCGCGACGTAGATCGTGTACTCGCCGACGCCGCTGTACCACGGCCGGTGCGAGAAGGGCGCGATCGCCGACCAGGCGAGCACCCGGCCGTCCAGCTCGGCCACGAAGACCGGCGCCGTGGCCGAGCGCCCCGCCAGCCAGCCGCGGCGCTCCTCGGCCGAGTGCGTGCCGGTCGCGAAGGTGGCGACGCCCTCGGCGATCGCCTGGTCGTAGATCTCCCCGATCGCCCCGGCGTCGCGCGCCTCGGCGCGGCGGATCTCCGGGGCGGCGGCTACTGGCAGGTCCCCTGCAGGTTGCTCGGGCGGTCCGCAAGCCGGAGCGCGACGGAGAGCCGCTTGGCCCCGCGCTGGACGGTGACCTTGAGCGTGTCGCCCACGCTGTGGCTGGAGACGGCCTCGCTCACGTCAGCGAAGCTTCGCACGGTCCTGCCGTCGATCGCCACGATGACGTCGGCGCCGCGCGGGACCGACGCGCCCGCGTCCGAGGCGCCCTTGAGCCCCGCGGACTTCGCGGGCCCGCGGGCGTCCACCCGCGTGAGCGCCACGCCGGTGAGGCCGGGATGGCCGAGCGCGGTCGCCGTTGCCGGCGTCAGCTCGGAGCCCTGGATCCCGATCCACGCGTGGTGCGCCGATCCGGTGTTGAGGATGGACTGCACGATCGGGCGGATCGTGTCCATCGGGATCGCGAAGCCGATGCCGACGTTGCCGCCGCTCTGGCTCGCGATCTGGGAGTTGATCCCGACCACGCGCCCGCGGCCGTCGAGCAGCGGGCCGCCCGAGTTGCCCTGGTTGATGGCCGCGTCGGTCTGGATCGCGTTGCTGATCACCGAGCTGTCCGGCGAGCAGATGTTGCGCTGGAGAGCGGAGACGATGCCGGTCGTGGCCGTCCGCTCGTAGCCGAGGGGGTTGCCGATTGCGACCACCGGGTCGCCGACCACGAGGCTGCCGCTGGAGCCGAGGGGCAGCGCCTTCGCCGACGAGGGCGTGCTCTGCACGTCGAGCACGGCCAGGTCGGTGGTCTCGTCCGCGTCGAGGACCTTCGCCTGCTCCTGCGTCTGGTCCGCGAACGTCACGCTGACCGTGGAGTCCTTGCCGACGACGTGGGCGTTCGTGAGGAGGTGGCCCTGGCCGTCGATCAGGAAGCCGGTCCCCAGGCCGTCACTCGAGCGCACCAGCACGACGCCGGGCGAGGCGTTCTTGACGATCGCCTGCACGCTCTCGGTCGCGCCGACCCCGGACGGGAAGGACGGCGACGCGCTCCCGGAGCCCGAGGTCGACGGCGCGGGCGTTGCGGGCGTTGGGGGCGGGGTGGCGTCGGTCGCCACCGTCTGGCGGACGACCGTGGTCGTGGAGCCGCCGCCGAGGTTGCCGCTGGCGGCGATGACGCCGATGGCGGCGCCTGCGCCGACCACCGCCGGCACGACTGCCGCGCGCAGCCATCGGCGGCGTGGGCGCTGCGGATCCTTCCCCGGCGGGGGCGGGGGGTCGAGCGGCTGGGTGGGAAAGGGCTGGGTGATCGGCGGCAATGGGTCCATGGCGGGCCACGTTAGACAGGGCACATTAAGGTTCGTACCGACCGCTCGGAAGCGCGGGTTAACGGCGCGCTACCGTTGTTGGCGATGCCTCTCCTCGCAGAGCCCGCGAGCGCGCTCACCGACCTCGGCCTCGGCGTCGTCGCCCTCGGGATGGCCGCGGCGATCCCGTCGGGGCCGCCGCCGCGCGCCCACTGGCGCCGCCTGTTCCTCTGGACCGGCATCGCCGCGGTGGCCGGCTTCGTCCACCACGGCGTGCTGACGCGCTACCCGTCGGTGGACGGGGCGAGCTGGGCGGTGGTCACGCTGATGGTGGTCGTGGCGATCTCCTACCTCCTGGCCGCGACCGTGGCCGAAGTGCTCGGCCCCGGCCGGGCGAAGGCGTTCTGGGGCCTGCGATCCGGAAGCTTCATCGCCTACGGCATCGTTGCGCTGCTCGGCCACGCCGGCATCGCCGCGATGCTGTCCTGCGAGGGGGTGACGATGGCGGCCGTGCTTGCGCTGTGGGGCCTCGCGCTCCAGCGAGGCCATCCGCGCGGGCTGCCGATCGTCGCCGCGCTCGTCGCGAGCATGATCGCGGCGTCACTCCGCGCCATGCCGGCCGACCTGGTCGCCCCGACCGGCCTCGACCCGACGTCGCTCTACCACCTCGCCCAGATCCCGGCGCTCGTCGCGCTGTTCGTGGCCGCCGGGCTGGCGGGCGAGACCGCCCTTCGCACCGACCCGCTGGCGCTCATCCGGCGCGCGTAGCGCGGCGGACTACAATCCGGCCACCCACCGGAGGAGCAAATGGCCCAGCGCATCCTGGTCGTCGACGACGAGCAGTCGATCCGGACCATCGTCGAGTACGCACTCAAGGAAGCGGGCTTCGAGGTCGTGACGGCCGCCCGCGGCGACGACGCGCTCACGGCCATCGAGCGAGAGCCGATCGACCTGGTCGTGCTCGACGTGATGCTCCCCGGCACAGACGGCCTCGAGGTCTGCCGGCGGATCCGCGCCGAGCACCCCACGCCGATCATCATGCTCTCCGCCCGCGGCGAGGAGCTGGACAAGGTGCTCGGCCTCGAGCTCGGCGCCGACGACTACGTCACCAAGCCGTTCTCGCCGCGCGAGCTCGTGTCGCGCGTCAAGGCAAACCTCCGGCGCGGACGGCTCGAGAGCGAGACCGAGGAGCGCCTGCGCTTCGGCGACCTCGAGATCGACCCGGTCGCGCGGACCGTCCACCGTGGTGACCAGGAGGTCGCCCTCACCTACTCCGAGTTCGAGATCCTGCTCAAGCTCGCCCGCTCGCCGCGCCGTGTGTTCACGCGCGAGGAGCTCATGAACCACCTCTGGAAGGGCACCTTCTACGGCGACCTGCGCAGCGTCGACGTGCACGTGCGCCACCTGCGGCAGAAGATCGAGCGCCAGCCCTCGAGTCCGCTGCTCATCCGCACGGTGCGCGGCGTCGGCTACGCGTTCGGCGGGGAGGACGGAGCCGGGTGAACTGGATCCGGCGCCCGCTGAGCCTGCAGGCGTGGCTGGTCACCGCGTTCGTGGCCGTGGGCGTGGTCGCCAGCCTCGCGGTGGCGCTGGTCGTGCTGCCCACGCTGGAGAACTCGATCCGCAGCGACCAGGCGAACCGGGAGGGCAAGCGCGTTGCCGACGCCATCTCGGTGACCGGCGACCTCGACATGCAGGACGCGCACGCGCTCCTCGACCGCCTTGCGGTCGAGCTCGGCGGGGAGCTCCGCCTCTTGAGCCCGAGCGGGAACGTCATCCCCGCGAACGTGAGCCCGCAGATCGCCTACCTGCCCGAGTTCACGGCCACGCCGCCCGGTGAGCTGGCGCTCACGACCCGCAGCGGCAGTCGCACCACGGTGTTCCGGAACGGCACCGCGGTCATATGGGCCGGGTCGCCGCTTCGGATCCAGGGCGAGCGCTGGGCGATCGAGGCCGGAGTCCCGGTGCGCGGGGCCGCCGGCGAGATCGCGATCGTCCGCCGCCGGGTCCTGTTCGCGGTCATCACGGTGATCGCCCTCGCGTCGATCCTCGGCCTCCTGCTCGCCCACGTCCTGGGCCGGCGCATGCGCGGCCTGGCCGGCACCGCGGCGACGCTTGCCGGTGGCGACCTCTCGGCGCGGGCGGGCGCGGTGGCGCCCCGGGAGCTCACGAGCCTCGGGGACAGCATCAACACCATGGCGTCCCGGCTCGAGGCGCTGGTCGCCGAGACGGTGACCGACCGCGACCGCGCGCGGGCGCTGATCTCC
>DATFWK010000140.1:0-4839 GCA_035259345.1 Miltoncostaeaceae bacterium
TTCCCGCGCGAGACGATGACCGGCTGGTACCGGCAGATCGCGGACGTCAACCCGATCTCGTACATCGTCGAGGGGATGCGCGCCGAGGTCATCGGCCACCAGGACCTGTCGAAGACCCTGATCGGGCTCGCGATCGCAGCCGGGCTGGCGCTGCTCGGCGTGTCGATCGCGACGCTCGCCTACTGGCGGCGGCTGGCCACGGAGGGCGCCTGATGGGTAGGGGGCTCGCGGTCAGCCTCGGCCTCATCCGCCGGAACCTCCTACTGGTCCGGCGGATGCCCTCCGTGTTCATCCCGGCGATGGTGATGCCGCTCTTCATCCTCATCGCGACCGCCGGCGCCTTCCATGGCATCGGCGCACTGCCCGCCTTCGCGGGGGCCTCCTACCTCGCCTTCACGCTGCCCATGGCGGCGACGATGGGCGGCGGCTTCGCGGGGGTCAACTCCGGGATGACGCTCGCGCGCGACCTCGAGTACGGGTTCTTCTCGCGCCTGCAGGCGAGCCCCGCGCCCCGCATCTCCCTCATCGCCGGCCCGATCGGCGCGGCCATGGTCCGGAGCCTCTTCACCAGCACGGTCGTCTTCATCGCCGCGACGGCCGCCGGCGCGCCGTGGCCGGGCCTCGGCAACGCGCTGATCGTCTACCTGCTCGCGATGGGCTTCGCCGCCTGCGCGGCTTGCTGGGCCACCGGCGTGGCGCTGCGGACGAAGAGCGTCCAGGCGGCGCCCCTCATGCAGGTGGTCGTCTTCATCTCGGTGTTCTGCTCCGTCGCCTACACACCGCGCGACGCGCTCACCGGGTGGCTGCGCCACGTGGCCGACTACAACCCGGTCACGCGCGTGCTCGAGGCCTCCCGCGCCGCCGAGCTCGTCGGGATCAGCTGGTCCAAGCTGTGGCCGGGCCTCGTCAGCCTCGGCGTGCTGCTGGCCGTGCTGCTCGTGTTCTCGCTGAGCGGCTTCCGCAAGCTGACGACCGAGTGACGACGGAGGTGGACCGCTGATGGCCGGAAGCCGCGTCTCGGTCGACGAGGGCCTCGAGGCCTACCTGGACCGGCTGCTCGCGCCGGACCCCCAGGTCGCCGGGCTGCTCGCGGAGAACGCCGACGACCCGTGGGCGCGGATGATGACCCACCCGGACCTCGGGCGCCTCCTCGCGATCCTCGTGCGCGCCACCGGCGGCCGCAGGGTGCTCGAGGTGGGCACGTTCGTCGGCGTGTCCGCGACCTGGATGGCGCGCGCGCTCGCCCCGGGCGGCCGCGTCGACACGATCGAGGTCGACCCGGAGCGGGCGGACCGGGCCGAGGCCTGGTTCCGCCGCGCCGGGCTCGCGGACCGGATCACGGTGCACCGCGGCCCGGGCGAGGCCGTGCTCCCGGGGCTCCCGGACGGCGCGTACGACCTGGCCTACATCGACGCGGACAAGACCGGCTACCCCGAGTACCTCGACCACGCCGTGCGGCTGGTGCGCGCCGGCGGCCTCGTGGTCGCCGACAACGTCCTCGCCGGCGGCGACGTGGGGCGCCCCGAGTCCGAGGACTCCGAGCGCGTCGCGGCCCTTCGGGCCTTCACCGCGGCCGCGCTCGCCGACCCGCGCCTCGAGACCACCGTGCTCGCGGTCGGCGACGGGGTGACGCTGTCGGCCGTGCGCTGAGGGCGTCCGGGGCGGAGGGCCAGCTCCCCCCGGAGCTCGCTGAGTTCGTCGCCCTGTACGGCTCGGGGCGCTACTTCGACGCCCACGAGGCCCTCGAGCGCCACTGGCGGCGCTCGGCGGATCCGCGGATGCTCGCCTATCAGGGGCTGATCCAGTGGGCGGTGGCCTTCGAGCACGCGCGCCGCGGGAACCTCCGCGGCGCCGAGCGGCTCCTGGCCAAGGCCGTGCCCAAGCTGACGGCCGCCGACGTCGGCCTCGACCTGGGCCCGTGCCTCGCCGCGGCGCCGGCGCTGGCCGAGCGGTTCGCGTGCCGCGAGGCAGGCCCGCCGCCCGCCGCGCCGCCGATCCGGCCGGCACCGGGCCCGCCCGCGCCCTGACTGGGAGCGGCCGACCGGCAGGCCGACGCCGGCTCGTGCGAGCCGGCGCCGCGAGGATCCGGCGCCGCGCGCCGCCCAGCGCAGCCCTGGGCGGCGCACGACCACGCGCCGTCGCCGGGCGGACGGACACCGACATCGGTCGGCCTCCCGCTCGCCCGGCGAGCGGCAGTTCGGAGCCTCATCGTTGACTTGCCACGGATCGGAGGCGTCCAAACCCAGGTTTAACCGGTTCGCATCCATGGGTCTTAAGACCACTCGACGGGAAGGCCCGCAGCCGCGGGACACCCTGGGCAGACGATGGCCGGACAGGCAGGAACCCGCTGAAGGGCAGGGAAAACACCCCTCCGATCGGAGGCTGCCCGAACGGGGAGGTGGCCCTATCCACCCGCGCAGTTGCACCAGCGCGCCGACAGGGCTAGCGTGGAGAGGTCTTAAGACAGGTTGGCCGGGCGTGGTTGGGGCCACCCCGGCCATGGCATCAAGAGGGTGAGGCTCCGATGCGCGGTCATCTTAACGAGATCTTCATTGCAGGGGTAGTGCCGTGCCCCGGAGCGCTCTCCGTGGAGCGGTTGATGTGACCGCAAAGTGACCGGTCTCCGTCGGCGTGAGGGCGGCGGAGACCGGTACGATCGCCGCCGGGACGCCGACCCCCGGCGGCGATCATCGCTCCCCTGGCCCGCGGCTCAGCGGCTGCCGTCCGCGGGCCGGGGAGCACCCCCGCGGCCACGCGCCGGGTAGGCTCCGGCCCGCCAGCGACGCCGAGGCCGCATGAACGCGATCCAGCTCACCGAGACCGGCCCGCCGGAGGTCCTCCGGATCTCGGCGGTCCCCGACCCGGAGCCCCGCCCCGGCGAGGTCGTCGTCGAGCTCCGGGCCGCGGCGCTCAACCGGCGCGACGTCTTCGTGCGCAAGGGCGTCGCCAAGTCGCCGCTGCCGGTGATCCCCGGCTCGGACGGGGCCGGCGTCGTCCGCTCGCTCGGCCCGGGCGCCTCCGGGGTGGCCGAGGGCGACGAGGTGGTGATCCTGCCGTCGCTCGCCTGGGGCGGCGGCGAGGACGCGCCCGAGCCCGGCTTCCGCATCCTCGGCGGCCCGGACGACGGCACGTATGCCGAGTTGATCCGGATCCCGGCAGAGAACGTCTTCCCGCGCCCCCGGCGGCTCTCCTGGCAGGAGGCGGCGGCGCTCCCGCTCGCCGGGCTGACGGCCTGGCGGGCGCTCATCAGCCGGGCCCGCCTGCGCCCGGGCGAGACCGTGCTGGTCCTCGGCATCGGCGGCGGCGTCGCCACGTTCGCCCTCCACATCGCCCGCGCCGCCGGCGCCCGGGTGATCGTCACCTCGTCGTCGCAGGCCAAGCTCGACGCCGCGCGCGACCTGGGCGCGGAGGCCGGCGTCGACTACACGGGCGAGGGTTGGGTGGACGCCGTGCGCGAGGGCACGGGCGGTCGCGGCGTGGACGTCGTCGTGGACTCGGTGGGCACGACCTGGCCGGACAGCGTCGCGTGCCTGCGCCCCGGCGGCCGGCTCGTCGTCTTCGGCGGCACCGGCGGCCCGAAGGCCGAGCTCCCGGTCCGCAGCGTCACGATGGGCCAGGTCTCCATCCTGGGGACGACCATGGGGAGCCCACGGGACTTCCGGGGCCTGCTCACCGCAGTGGAGTGCCAGGCGTGGGCGCCCGTCATCGACAGCGTCCGCCCGCTCGCCGAGGCCGCCGAGGCGCACGCGCGCGAGGAGGCCGGCGACCACTTCGGAAAGCTGGTGCTCTCAACGTGAGCCGGGCGCCCGGCGGCGCGGTCCGCGGGGGCGTGCCGCGGTGAGGATCGAGCTCCTCAGGTCCCTCTGCGAGGCGAGCGGCCCGTCCGGCCGGGAGGAGCGGATCGCGGCGATCGTGCGGCCGGAGCTCGAGGCCACCTGCGCCCGCGTCGAGGAGGAGCCGCTCGGCGGCCTGGTCGGCGTGCGCCCCGGGGAGGACGGCGGGCCGCGGCTGATGCTCGCCGCCCACATGGACGAGATCGGTCTCATGGTCACGCACGTCGAGGACCGCGGCTTCCTGCGGGTGATTCCCCTCGGCGGGTGGGACGCGCGCACCCTGGTCGGGCAGCGCGTGCTGGTGCGGGGACGGGAGGACATCCCCGGCGTCGTCGGGACCACCCCCGTGCACCTGCTGGACGAGGCCGAGCGCCGGAAGGCGCCGCGGCTCGAGGACCTCGCCGTCGACACCGGCCTGCCGGGCGAGCGGGCCCGCGAGCTCGTCCGCACCGGCGACGTGATCACGCGCACGCGCACGCTCGAACCCGTCGGCGACCTCCTCACCTGCAAGGCGATCGACGACCGGGTGGGCGTGTTCGTGATGCTCGAGGCGCTGCGGGCGGCGGCGCCGTCGCCGGCTGAGGTGCACGCCGCGGCGACCGTGCAGGAGGAGGTCGGCCTGCGCGGCGCACGGGTGGCCGCCGCGCGCGTGCGGCCGGACATCGGCGTCGCGATCGACACCTGCCCCGCGGACGACGGGCCGGGGAGGCCGGCCAACGGCCCGACGACGAAGCTCGGCCGCGGCGCGGCGATCCGGGTGATGGACGCGAGCGCGATCTGCGCACCCGCCCTCGTGGACCTGATGGTGCGGGTCGCCGTCGAGCGGAATATCCCGCATCAGCTTCACGTCTCGAACCGCGGCGGCACGGACACCCAAGCAATGCAGCTGGCGGCGGAGGGGGCGCTCGCCGGGTGCGTCTCGATCCCGACCCGCTACGGGCACTCCAGCGTCGAGGCCTGCCACCCGGCCGACGTCGAGGCCGCGATCGCCCTGGTCGCGGGCCTC
>DATFWK010000141.1:0-6394 GCA_035259345.1 Miltoncostaeaceae bacterium
CGAAGGCGCGGACCTCGGCCAAGGTGGGAGGGGATGCGCCGGCGCGCGAGCACTGCAGGGCCGCGACGATGGTCGCGAACGCGAGCAGCTCGTCGAGCTCCATGTCGCCCAGGGCGGCGGATGCGCCGGCATCGAGCCGGCCGGCGTGCCACAGCCACCACAGCACCCCCGCGTTGAACGCGTCCCCGGCGCCCACGGTGTCCGCCACGTCCACGCGGGGCGAGGCGGACGTCCCACGGCCGGCGCGGCTCTGACCGATCGCGCCGTCGGCGCCCAGGGTCAGGAGCGCAAGTCCCGTGCCGCGCTCGATCAGGAGGTCGAGGACGCCCTTCGGGCCCTGCCCCGGGTAGAGCCACGCCGCGTCGGCCGCGCTCAGCTTGACGACGTGGGCGACCGCCAGCCACGACTCGAACCGCCGGAGATACGAGTTCACATCCCCGGCCACGCCCGGCCGCACGTTGGGGTCCACCACGATCAGGCGCTCACCGGCCTCGCGCGCCATCAGCTCCTCGAGCGCGCCCGCGGGCGGGTTCGTGGCGAGCGCGAGCGTGCCGAGGTGGAGGGCCTTGACCTCGGGTCCGAGGATCGGCAGGTCGTCCGGCGCGAGGTCCGCGTACGCCGTCCCGGTGAGGTAGAAGGTGTACTCGGCGCTTCCCTCCGCGTCCTGCTGCACGACGGCGAGCGGCGTCGGAGCGCCCCCACGGAGCACGTAGCGCCGGTCGACCCCGGCCTCGGCGAGCCGGTCGTCGAGCATCCTCCCGAAACCGTCGGTCGAGAGCCGCCCGAGAAATCCCGCGGGCGCCTCGAGGCGGCCGAGCGCCACCGCCGTGTTGAACGGGCCGCCGCCCAGGGACGGGCGAAGCACGCCTCCGGGCCCGGGGATGAGATCGACCAGGGCCTCGCCGGCAACGAGGATCACGGGCGGCGGCGCTCCCCTCGGCAGCGGAACGACCCGGTCGTCACAGCGCCGAGGACACTAGCCGATGCCAGGCCGCCTCCCGACCCGCCCGGCCTCGACCGGGAACCCGCCTGGCGGGCGGGCTCCCGCGGATAGCGGCGGTAGGACTCGAACCTACGACACGCGGATTATGATTCCGCTGCTCTAACCAACTGAGCTACGCCGCCCGGGCGGGCGCGGAGGCGCCCTGCGGAGGCGAATGGTACAGGCCTCGTCCGCCGGGCCAGCCGGTTGGCCGGATGCGGAGCGCGCGCCGACTCCCTACCCTCTTTCTCGTGGGAGTGCGCATGGCAGAGGGCGGGGGTGGCGGCGGCGGACGCTACGGCGGCGGCCACTGGAATGGCGGCGGGGAGCCGGACAAGCCGCACGGGCCGGTCGACCTGCGCCGCATCGCGCGCCTGTTCACGCCGGCGAAGTGGCGGCTCCTGGCGACGCTCGGGCTCATCGGCATCTCCGGGGTCCTCGGGATCATCACCCCGTTCCTGCTGCGGGGCGTCCTCGACACGGCGCTGCCGGAGCACGACACGCAGCTCCTGACCGCGCTCGTCCTCGGGATGATCGCGATCGCCGTCCTCACCGGCGTCCTCGGCGTCTGGCAGACCTGGCTCTCGAACCTGGTCGGACAGCGCGTCATGCACGACCTGCGCTCGTCCGTCTACCGCCACCTCCAGCGGCTCTCGCTGGCGTTCTTCACGCGCACGCGCACCGGCGAGGTCCAGTCGCGGATCGCGAACGACATCGGCGGCATCCAGGCCGTGGTCACCTCGACGGCGACGTCGATCGTCTCCAACGTGACCACCGTCGTCGCGGCCGTCGTCGCGATGTTCCTGCTCGACTGGCGGCTGGCCGTCTTCGCGCTCGCGCTGCTGCCGGTCTTCGTGCTGCTCACCCGCCGGATCGGCAACCAGCGGCGGCGGATCACAACTCAGCGCCAGCGGACGATGGCCGACATGTCGACGCTGGTCGAGGAGTCGCTCTCGGTCTCGGGGATCATGCTCGGCAAGACGATGGGCCGCTCCGGCGAGCTGGCCGACAGCTTCGTCGGGGAGTCGGAGCGCCTCGCCGACCTCGAGGTGCGCCAGCGGATGGCCGGCCGCTGGGTCATGGCGATGATCCAGATGACCTTCGCGATCATGCCGGCGCTCGTCTACTGGTTCGCGGGCACCAGCATCATCGGCGACATCTCGATCGGCACGGTGGTCGCCTTCACCACCCTCCAGACGCGCATCTTCTTCCCGATGAGCAGCCTGCTGTCGGTGGGCCTCGACATCCAGAGCTCGCTGGCCCTCTTCGAGCGGATCTTCGAGTACCTCGACCTCCCGGTGGACATCGACGAGCGCCCCGATGCCGTCGAGCTCAGCGGCTGCAGCGGCGAGGTCCGGATGGACGACGTCTGGTTCCGCTACGACACGAACGGTCCCTGGACGCTCCAGGGCGTCAGCCTCGAGATGCCGCCCGGCTCCCGGACCGCGCTCGTCGGCGAGACCGGCTCGGGCAAGACGACGATGGCCTACCTGGTCGCCCGCCTCTACGACGCCGAGCGCGGCGCGGTGAGCGTGGACGGCGTCGACGTGCGCGACGTCACCTTCGCCTCGCTGGCGCGGACCGTCGGCGTCGTCTCGCAGGACACCTACCTGTTCCACGCCAGCGTCCGCGAGAACCTGCGCTTCGCGCGCCCGGACGCCACGGACGAGGAGATCGAGGACGCCGCGCGCTCGGCCCAGATCCACGCGCTGATCGAGAGCCTCCCGGAGGGCTACGACACGATGGTCGGCGAGCGTGGCTACCGCTTCTCCGGTGGCGAGAAGCAACGGATCGCGATCGCCCGCACGATGCTGCGCAACCCGCCCGTGCTGGTGCTCGACGAGGCGACGAGCGCCCTGGACACCGCCACCGAGCGGGCCGTGCAGCAGGCCCTCGACCGCCTCGCCGAGGGACGGACGACGATCGCGATCGCCCATCGGCTCTCGACCGTGCGGGACGCCGACCAGATCGCCGTCCTCGATCACGGGCGCATCGTCGAGCTCGGAACGCACGAGGAGCTCCTGGCGCTCGGGGGCCGCTACGCGGAGCTCGCGGCACGCGACGTCTCCGAGGAGGCGCTCGCGTAGACCGCCTTCTCGTCCGCGGTCCGCTAGGGTGCTCCGACGGACCGCGACGACCGCGGCCATGGCTCCGGGCGCCGGGAGGCACTCAGGACCGCCTCCGCAGAGAGGATCTCATCAGTGGCCTTGAAGACCCGTTCGGCCGCCCCGGCGCAGAACTCGAAGATCGCGCTCATGTTCCCGGGGCAGGGCGTGCAGCACGTCGGCATGGGGAAGGCGCTCGCCGAGACCTATCCCGTCGCTCGCCGCACGTTCGCGGAGGCCAGCGACGTCCTCGGCTACGACATCGCCAAGGCGTGCTTCTTCGGGCCCGAGGGCAGGCTGAACGCCACGCTCACCTGCCAGCCGGCGATCGTGACGGTCTCCGTCGCGGCCCTCCGGGTCGCCCAGGAGCACGGCCTGGACGGCGACATCGTGATGGGCCACTCGCTCGGGGAGTACACCGCGCTCGTCGCCAACGGATCCCTGCGGTTCTCGGACGCGCTTACGATCGTCGCCCGCCGGGCGGAGCTCACCGCCGGCGTGGCGGCGGAGACGCCGGGCGCGATGGTGGCCCTGCTCGGGGTCGCGCTCGGGGCCGCCCGCAAGCTCTGCGCCCAGGCCGGTGAGGTGTGGGTCGCCAACGACAACTGCCCGGGACAGGTCGTGGCCTCCGGCCACCGGGCCGGCGTGGAGCGCCTGCTCGAGATCGCCCGGGTCGAGGGTCTGCGCACGCGCCTGCTCGACGTCGACGGCGCCTTCCACTCGCGCGTGATGACGCCGGCGGTGGACGGCCTGCGGACGGCGCTCCGCGGCGTCCGCATCGGGACCCCGACGATGCCGTTCCTGAGCTCCACCACTGCCCGGCTCGAGACCGGCGACGGCCTGCGGGACCTGCTGGTCCGCCAGCTCACCTCCCCGGTGCGCTTCCGCGCCGCCGTGCGCTCGGCGCTGCCGCTCGGCGTGGACCGCTTCGTCGAGCTGGGCCCGCGGCAGGTTCTGGGCGGCCTGGTCTCGCGCGCGACGGGCAGCGGGCGGACCATCCACTTCGGAAGCCCGGAGCACCTGCCGCTGCTGGCCACGATCCTGACCTGATGAGCGCATTGGTGACGGGGGGCAGCTCCGGGATCGGAGCCGCCTGCGTGCGCGAGCTTGCGCGTCGGGGGCTGGACGTCGGGATCGGGTGCCTCTCCCGCCGCGGCGGCGCGGAGGAGGTGGCGGCCGAGGTTGCCACCGGCGGTCGCCGCGCGGTTGTCGGCGTCGCGGACGTCCGGGACCCCGACGCCGTCGAGGGCCTCGTCACCCGGGTCGAGGAGGAGCTCGGGCCGGTGGAGGCGGTGGTCGCCGCCGCCGGGCTCACGCGCGACCGGGCGGCGCTGAGGATGTCCGGCGCGGACTGGCGCGACGTCCTCGAGATCAACCTCACCGGCGCGTTCCACACCCTGCGCGCGGTGCTTCGGCGCATGGTCGGCCGCGGCCGTGGGTCGGCGGTCGTGGTCTCCTCGCTTGCGGGCGTCACCGGCAACGCCGGGCAGGCGAACTACGCGGCGTCAAAGGCCGGCGTCCACGGCTTGGTCGCCTCGATGGCCCGGGAGGCCGGCCCGCACGGGGTCCGGGTGAACGCGGTGGCGCCCGGGCTCGTCGCCACGCCCCTCACGGCCGACCTCGACGAACGCCACCGCGACGCGCTCGTGGCGCGCACCGCGCTCGGCCGCGAGGGACGCCCGGAGGAGGTCGCCGCGGTCGTCGGCTTCCTCTGCTCGCCGGCCTCGGCCTACGTCACCGGGGCGGTCGTCCGCGTGGACGGCGGGTTCCAGTGAGCGCGCGCCCGGACGCGCAGCGCGTGGTGATCACCGGCATGGGCCTGGTGACGCCGATCGGGATCGGCCGTGAGGAGGTCTGGGCGGCCGCGCTGGCCGGGCGCTCCGGCGCGGGCCCGATCACCCGCTTCGACTGCTCGGACATGCCGGTCAAGATCGCCTGCGAGGTCACGGACTTCGTGCCCGAGGACTTCATGGACCGCCGGTCGCTGCGGCGCACGGACCGCTTCGCCCAGATGGCCGTGGCGGCCGGGCGCATCGCCCTGGCGGACGCCGGCCTCGAGATCAACGGCGACGGGCGCCGCGTCGGCGCGGCGGTCGCTACGGGCTCGGGTGGGAACGAGACGTTCGAGGAGCACCATCGCGTGCTGCTCGAGCGGGGCCCGGATCGCCTGCCGCCCACCGCGGTCCCGATCCAGATCCTGAACATGGGCGCCGGCCAGGTGTCGATGGCCCTCGGCCTGCGCGGGCCGACCTCCTGCGCGGTCACCGCCTGCGCCTCGTCGGGCCACGCGATCGGGGACGCCGCCGAGCAGATCCGCCGCGGCGCCGCGGACGTCATGCTGGCCGGCGGCGCGGAGGCCGGGGTCACGCGCTTCTGCATGGCGGGACTGGACGCGACCCGGGCCCTGTCGCGCTCGAGCGGGCCGCCGGAGGCCGCCAGCCGGCCGTTCGACCGCGGCCGCGACGGGTTCGTGATGGGCGAGGGCGCCGTCCTGCTCGTGCTCGAGAGCCTCGCGGGCGCCCGGGCCCGCGGGGCCACCATCCTCGCCGAGCTGGCCGGATACGCGGCCACCGCCGACGCCCACCACGTGACCGAGCCGGACCCGACCGCAGAGCCGCAGGCGCGCGTGATGACCGAGGCCATCGCGGACGCGGGGCTCGAGCCCGAGGACATCGGCTACGTCAACGCCCACGGCACCTCGACGCCGACCGGCGACCCCACCGAGATCCTGGCGGTGCGGATCGCGCTCGGCGACCGGGCGGCCACCACGCCGCTCAGCTCGACGAAGTCCATGCACGGCCACTGCATGGGTGCGACCTCGGCGCTCGAGGCCGCCATCACCGCGCTGGCCGTCCTCGACGGGCGGGTGCCGCCGACGATCAACCTCGACGACCTCGACCCGGAGTGCCAAGGCGTGGACCACGTGCGCGAGGCGCGGCCGGCACCGCTCCGGGCCGCGCTCACGAACTCCTTCGGGTTCGGCGGCCACAACGCGGCGCTGGTCGTCACGGGGCCGCCGGAGTGAGGGACCGCGCCGACTCCGAACGCGTGGTCATCACCGGCGTGGGGCTGGTCAGCCCCATCGGCATTGGGCGGGACGAGGCCTGGGCGTCGGCGCTCGCGGGCCGGTCGGGCGCGGGACCGATCACCCGTTTCGACTCCTCGGACATGCAGGTCCGGATCGCCTGCGAGGTGACCGATTTCGTGCCGGAGGACTTCATGGACCGGCGCGCCGTGCGCCGGAACGACAGGTTCACCCAGATGGCCGTCGCGGCCGGCCACCTCGCCCTCGCCGACGCGCGCCTCG
>DATFWK010000142.1:0-2354 GCA_035259345.1 Miltoncostaeaceae bacterium
GGCGAGGTAGTGCAGGTGGAGCGCGTGGGGCGTCGTGAGGCCTTCCGCGCACCAGACCGTCTCGACCTGGTCGAGGAAGACGACGTCGGCGGAACGCGCGGCCTCCGCGACCCGTGCGGCGAACGGCCCTGCCAGCTCGCCTCTGGGCCGGACGATCCGGCCGAGCCGCCCCTCCCACGGTCCGGGCGGCACGACCTCGACCTGCTCCACGTCCAGGTCGGCCGGGATGTCTCCGGGGACCGCGAAATGCTGCCGCGCCGCGAGTGCGCACGCGTCCAGCCCGTGCGCCTGAAGGCCTCGCAGCAGCCCGACGGCGACCTTGCCAGGCGCGCCGCCCTCGGGCAGCGGCGGCTGGGTCAGGACGACGAGTACGCGGAGCCCGGCGATGGAGCCGATCGTGACGGATTCGGCGGCTAAGGTCGTCCCGATGGACGCGCCTCCCGAGCTCTCGGTCGTGATCTCCACCCGCGGCACACCTGCCGTGGCCGAGACCGTCGAGTCCGTCACGTCCTCGGCCGACGCGGTCGGCAAACGAGTCGAGGTCTTGGTCGCCTGGGCGGGCGCCGACGATCCGCCGGGACTGGGAGAGGGTGTCCGCGTGCTGCGCGTCTTTCCCGCGGGACTCGTCTACTCACGGAACCGGGGGCTCCAGGCCGCAGCGGCTCCGCTCGTCGCCTTCGTCGACGACGACGAGCTCGTCGACGCGGGCTGGGTGGCCGCGCTGCTCGCCGCCTTCGCGCGCGAGCCGTCCGCGGCAGGGGTCTTCGGGCCCGTCGCCCCGCGCGACGAGCGCGGCCTTGCCTACTGCCGCCACGACGCAGGCGGCGAGCCACGGGTGTTCGGCGCCGGCACCGTTCCGTGGAAGGTCGGGACCGGCGGGAACATGGCCTTCCGTCGCGCGGCCCTGCTCGGGGCCGGCGGCTTCGACCCCTTCTTCGGGCTGGGTTCGGTGTCGCGCTCGGCGGAGGAGACCGAGCTGATCTTGCGCCTGTTCCAGGCCGGCCACGTGCTCGCCTGGTCGCCGGAGGCCGTCGTCTACCACCCGACGAAGACCGAAGAGGAACGGCTCGACTCGCGGTTTCCGTACGCCTTCGGGCTGGGCAAGCTCGCACGCCGCCACCGCGACCCGGCGCTTGCGGCGCGCTACGGGAGGGAAATCGCGGGGGCGCTCGTCAGCGGCGCCAGGGCGAAGGACCGGAGGCGCGTACGGGAGACAAGTGAGACGCTGCGCGGCTACCTCACGGGCCTGGCGCTGCGGTCGCGGCCGGAGTCACCGCTTGCGGCGCTGGACCGGCTGCCCGGGGCGGTCTCGGCCGCGCTCGACGGCGCAAACCCGATCCCCTGCGAGCCCACGTTCAGGCCGGAGCCGCACTTCGCCTACCTGGTCGGAGGTGACCGCATCCTCCACGCCTATGTGAATCCGCCGCCGCGGCTCCCGGAGGCGCTCCAGCTGCGCGGAGACCTCGGCATGCCCGGAGTTCCGACGACGTTCGCCCTCGCCGCCGGCGAGGACGCGCTGTGGGTCCTGGAGGAACGGCTCCCCGGGCGCGCGCCGCGGCCGGACGCAGTCACGCAGTGGTTCGGCCCGGTCGCCGAGTGGGCGCTGCAGCTCGAGCCGCACGAGGACGGCAAGGTCCACGAGGGCTCCTGGTGGGCCGACGAGGCCGGCGCGGCGATCGCCGTGGCGCCCGCCTCGCTCCGGTCGCCGGTCGAGTCGGCGCTCGACGAGATCGGCGACCTGCCTGGGCGGCCACTTCACGGCGATTTCCAGCGGAAGAACGTTCTCCTCGGCGGCGAGCGCAGGGTCGGCGTCCTCGACTGGGAGCACGCCTACCGTGACGGGCCTCCCGGCCTCGACTTGCTCTTCCTCGCCCTGATGGCCGGCTCCGACCGGCCGGATCCCGATGTGATCTCAGCGCTGGCGCGCGGCTCCGAGCCGGAGTGGGCGCCGCTTCGTTCGTATCTCGCGCGTGGCGGCATCGACGACCCGCAGCTGCCTTCGCTCCTGCTGGCCGCGCTCGCGGTGTGGGCCGCCGACGAGCAGGCCCGCGCCGCGGTGCCGGGCATGCCCCGAGCCGAACCGCTTTATCTCCCGCTGCTGCGCGAGCTCGCCCCGGGCCTCGCGCGCGCGTGACCGAGGCGCCGGAGCTCGAGCGGGTCGACAGCGTCGCCGCGGTCCGCGCCGAATGGTCGGCGCTGGCAGCCGCCGCCGAAAACCCGTTCCAGACCCCCGAGTGGTGCGAGGCGTGGCTCGAGCACATCGGCCGCGACGTCGAGCTCCGCCTCTTCGCCGCGCCGGCGGGGATCGTCCCGCTCGTCCTCGCGCGCGGCCGCTACGTGCGCAAGGCCCGGTT
>DATFWK010000143.1:0-22599 GCA_035259345.1 Miltoncostaeaceae bacterium
TGGCGCCGACGACGACCGAGCAGCCCCGCCTGAAGCAGCGCTACGAGGGCGAGGTGAAGCCGCTGCTCCAGCAGGAGTTCGGCTACCACTCGCCGATGGAGCTGCCGCGGCTCGTGAAGATCACGCTGAACATGGGCGTCGGGGAGGCCAAGCAGAACTCGAAGTCGCTGGACGAGGCCGTCGAGCAGATGGCGGTCATCGCCGGCCAGCGGCCCACGATCACGCGAGCCCGAAAGTCCATCGCCCAGTTCAAGCTGCGCGAGGGCATGGCGATCGGCTGCAAGGTGACCCTGCGCGGCGCCCGCATGTGGGAGTTCTACGACCGGCTCACGTCGATCGCGCTGCCGCGGATCCGCGACTTCCGCGGCATCAACCCGGACAGCTTCGACGGGCGGGGCAACTTCGCCCTCGGCATCCGCGAGCAGACGATCTTCCCCGAGATCGACTACGACCGGGTGGACAAGATCCGCGGGCTTGACGTGGTGATCACGACGACCGCCAGGACGGACGAGGAGGGGCGGGCGCTCCTGCGCCACCTCGGCATGCCGTTCCGGGCAGAGGGCTACACCGCGGACGAGCGGGCCGAGCGGCGCAAGCGGAAGATGCGCTCGAGGAGCCGCGCCCGCCGGCGCTGACGCACACCAGGAGACCGAGGAGCCAAGTGGCGAAGACATCACTGCGCGTGAAGGCCGGCCGGCCGAACAAGCACCACACCAGGGACTACAACCGCTGCCACCGCTGCGGGCGGGCGCGGGCGTTCTACCGCAAGTTCGGCCTGTGCCGCATCTGCCTGCGCGAGCAGGCCCATGCGGGCGTCATCCCCGGCATGACCAAGTCGAGCTGGTAGGGGCCGAGCGGTGCTGACCGACCCGATCGCCGACATGCTGACCCGCATCCGCAACGCCGCCCAGGCGATGCACGACACGGTCGAGATGCCGGCGAGCAAGCAGAAGATCGCGATCGCCCGCCTGCTCGAGCAGGAGGGCTACATCGTCGGCTACAGCGTGGACGACGCGCAGGTCGGCCGCACGATGACGCTGCGCCTGAAGTACGACCGCGACCGGCGGCAGGTCATCTCCGGGCTGCGGCGGGTGTCGAGGCCGGGCAAGCGCGTGTACGTCGACCGCGAGACCATCCCGCGGGTGCTCGGCGGTATGGGCGTCGCCGTGATCTCCACCTCGCAGGGGCTGCTCACCGGCCAGGAGGCCCGCCGGCGCGGCGTCGGCGGCGAGGTCCTGTGCGAGGTCTGGTGAGATGAGCCGCATCGGACGAGCCCCGATCGCCGTCCCGGACGGGGTGACGATCGAGATCAGCGGCCAGCACGTGCGCGTGCGCGGCCCCAAGGGCGAGCTCGCCCACACCGTCGTCGAGCCCATCCGCGTCGCGCAGGAGGACGGCACGCTCGTCGTCACGCGCCCGAGCGACCGCGGGCCGCACCGCTCCCTCCACGGGCTCTCGCGCACGCTGGTGGCCAACATGGTCCATGGCGTGACGGACGGGTTCGAGAAGCGCCTGGAGCTCGTCGGCACCGGCTACCGGGCTTCCCTCAAGGGACGGGATCTCGAGATCCTCGTGGGCTTCTCGCACCCGGTCACGGTGATCCCGCCGGACGGCATCGACTTCGAGGTGCCGGCGCCGACGCAGATCGTCGTCCGCGGGATCGACAAGCAGCAGGTGGGCCAGGTGGCGGCGGACATCCGCAAGGTCCGCCCGCCCGAGCCGTACAAGGGCAAGGGCATCCGCTACCAGGGCGAGCCGGTGCGCCGGAAGGTGGGCAAGCGCGCATGAGCCGTCACCAGCCCAGGGCGGTCGCCCCCCGCGAGCGGCGTCACCGGCGCATCCGGGGCAAGGTCCACGGCACCGCGGCGCGGCCGCGGCTGTCGGTGTTCCGCTCGAACATGCGCATCTACGCCCAGGTGATCGACGACGACCAGGGCCACACGCTTGCGGCGGCCGGGTCCCACGAGGCCGCCCTGAAGGGCCTCGCCAAGTCCGACGCCGCGACCGCCGTGGGCGGGCTGGTCGCCGAGCGGGCCCGGGCCGCGGGGGTGACCCGGGTTGTGTTCGACCGCGGCGGCTATCTCTACCATGGTCGTGTGAGGGCCCTGGCGGACGCCGCCCGCGAGGGCGGGCTCGAGTTCTAATGGAAAGGACGCTTTCGCGTGGCTGAGGGCCGACGACCTGGCGACAGGATCAATCCGGCGGGGCTGGAGCTCGCCGAGCGCGTGGTGCAGGTCAACCGGGTGGCGAAGGTCGTCAAGGGCGGCCGGCGCTTCTCGTTCAGCGCGCTCGTCGTCGTGGGCGACCAGCACGACATCGTCGGCGTCGGCCACGGCAAGGCGCGCGAGGTTCCGGTCGCCATCCAGAAGGCGATCGAGGACGCGAAGAAGAACCTGTTCCGTGTGCCCAAGCACGGCTCGACCATCACCCACACCGTCACCGGCCGCCAGGGGGCTGGCATCGTGCTGCTGAAGCCCGCCTCGCCCGGTACCGGCGTCATCGCCGGCGGCCCCGTGCGCGCCGTGCTCGAGCTGGCCGGCATCTCGGACATCCTCAGCAAGTCGCTCGGCAGCACGAACCCGGTCAACCTCCTTGCGGCCACCGTCGCCGGCCTGCGGGCGCTGCGCCGGCCGGAGGAGATCGCCGCCCTGCGCGGCAAGCGCGTCTCCGACGTGCTCGGCCTGCCCGCCAACGGTGGCGAGCAGCAGGCCGAGGCCGGCGAGCAGGCGCCCCAGCCCGAGGTCGCGGCCGAGCCCGCCGAGGTCGGCGCGTGATCCGCGTCACCCAGGTGCGCTCGTCCATCGGGACGACCCATGTGCACCGCGACACGCTACGCGCGCTCGGGCTGCGGAGGATCGGCCAGAGCGCCGTGCACCGCGACACGCCCGCGCTGCGCGGGCGGCTCCGCCGCGTGGCCTACCTGGTGCAGACGGAGGAGGTCGAGGGTGAGTGACCTCCCGCCCGTGGACCCGGCCGAGGTCCGCCTGGAGCGCCTCGCGCCCCCGCCCGGCTCGCGCCGGCGGCGCAAGCGCGTGGGGCGCGGCATCAGCGCCGGCGGCGGCAAGACCGCCGGGCGCGGCCAGAAGGGCGCGGGCGCGCGCTCGGGCACGGGCACGATCCGCGGCTACGCCGGCGGCCAGATGCCGCTGCACATGCAGAAGGGCAAGCTGCGCGGCCCGAACCACAAGAAGTCGATGCCGATGGGCCCGTTCCGGACGCACACGATCCCGGTCAACCTCGAGGCGCTCGCCGGCTTCGAGGCCGGCACGGTCGTCGACGTCGCCGCGCTCGAGGCGCGCGGGCTCGTCAAGGGCAACGCCAACCGCCGCTGGCCGGTGAAGGTCCTCGGCGACGGCGAGCTGGACCGCGCGCTCACCGTCCGCGTCCACGCCTTCTCGGCCACGGCGAAGGCCAAGATCGAGGCGGCCGGCGGCACGGCCGAGGTCGTGCCGAACGGCCGCGAGGAGGCCGAGGGCTAGACCGTGCTCCAGGCGATCCTCAACTCCTTCAAGAGCGCCGAGCTCCGCAAGAAGCTCCTGTTCACGTTCGCGATCCTGGCGCTCTACCGCCTCGGCACCTACGTGCCGGTGCCGGGCGTGAACACGGACGCCATCCAGGGCCAGCTCAACAGCCGCGGCAGCGCGAACGTCCTGAACTTCCTCAACCTGTTCTCGGGAGGCGCGCTCACGCGCTTCTCGGTGTTCGCGCTCGGGATCATGCCGTACATCACGGCGAGCATCGTGATCCAGCTCATGACCGTCGTGATCCCGCGCCTGGAGCAGCTCCAGAAGGAGGGTGAGGCCGGCTACGCCAAGATCACCCAGTACACGCGCTACTCGACGGTCGGCCTCGCGATCCTGCAGTCGCTGGCGTACGTCCTCTACTTCCGGCAGGCCGGCGTGCTGCCCGGCATGTCCTGGGGGCGCCTGTACCTGATCGTGGTCACGCTGGTGGCGGGCACGACGCTGGTGATGTGGCTCGGGGAGAACATCACGCAGCGCGGCATCGGCAACGGCATCTCGCTGATCATCTTCGCCTCGATCGTCGCGAGCATCCCCACCGGCGTGCGCCGCTGGTGGGAGCTCGACCCGGTGCCGAAGATCACCATCGGCGTGGTGGCCCTGGCGGTCGTCGTCGGCGTGGTGTTCGTCAACGAGGGCCAGCGGCGCATCCCGATCCAGTACGCCAAGCGCGTGGTCGGGCGGCGCATGACGCAGGGCGGCACCACCTACATGCCGATCCGCGTGAACATGGCCGGCGTCATCCCGGTCATCTTCGCGGCCTCGATCGTCATCCTGCCGCCGCTGCTCGCCGAGCTGATCGGGGGCAGCTTCTTCCGCGGCCTCTCGGACAAGCTGAACCCGAACTCCTGGTTCTACATCGCGTTCGAGGCGGCGCTGATCATCCTGTTCACGTACTTCTACACGGCGGTCCAGTTCAACCCCGTTGACCAGGCCGACAACCTCAAGAAGTACGGCGGGTTCATCCCAGGGGTGCGCCCGGGACGGCCCACGGCCGTCTACCTCGACCGCGTCGTCACGCGGCTGACCCTGCCCGGCGCCGTCTATCTCGCGGGGATCGCGAGCCTGCCGACGATCATCTTCAAGTACATGCCCTCCGTCACGTTCTCGTTCGGGGGCACGTCGCTGCTGATCGTCGTCGGCGTGGCCATCGATACCATGCGACAACTCGAGGCACAGCTGCTGCAGCGCCAGTACGAAGGGTTCCTGAGATAGCCCGGATCGTGCTCTTCGGCCCGCCCGGCGCGGGCAAGGGCACGCAAGCCGAACGCCTTCGGTCGGACCTCGGCCTGCAGCACATCTCGACAGGGGACATGCTGCGCCAGGAGGTCGCCGAGGGCACCGAGCTGGGCGTCGAGGCGCGCCGGCACATCGACGCGGGCCGGCTTGTGCCCGACGACGTGGTCATCGCGATGATCCGCGGCCGGCTCGCCGGTGCCGACGGATTCCTGCTGGACGGCTTCCCGCGCACGATCCCCCAGGCTGAGGCGCTCGACGCGATGCTCGGGGCCCTGGACGCGCCCCTCGATTCCGTGGTGTCGCTCGAGGTCCCGCGCGACGAGCTGGTGCGGCGGCTCACCGGGCGGTGGCTGTGCCGGAAGTGCGGAAGGCCCTACCATGAGGTGTCGGAGCCCTACGACGGCGGGCCGTGCCCGTCCGGGGACGGGAGATGCGAGCTCTACCAGCGGGACGACGACCGGCCGGAGGCCGTGGCGACCAGGCTGGACGTCTACGACCGCGAGACCCGCCCCCTGGTCGACTACTACCGGGCTCAGGGCATTCTCGAGGAGATCGATGGCACCGGCACGACGGATGAGGTCCATGCACGCATCACATCGGCGCTCGCCTAGGCGGCTCGTGCGGCCGATGCCCACCGGGCCGGTTCCGAAGACCCCTGGCGAGGTCGAGGCGATGGCCGCCGCCGGCGCGGCGCTCGCGGAGTGCCTCGACATCGTGGCCGCGGAGGTCCGGCCGGGCGTGACGACCGGCGAGCTCGACCGGATCGCCGAGGACGCGATCCGCGCGCGCGGCGCCACGCCTGCGTTCAAGGGCTATCACGGGTTCCCCGGGTCGATCTGCCCCTCCGTGAACACCGAGGTCGTGCACGCGATCCCCGGGCCCTACGCCCTCGAGGAGGGCGACATCCTCTCGGTGGACGTCGGGCTGGTGCTCGACGGGTGGGTCGCCGACACGGCCCGCACGCTGCCCGTCGGAGCCGTCGCGGACGATGCCCGCCGCCTCATCGAGGTCACCGAGCGGGCGCTCGAGCGCGGCATCGCCGCCGCCCGGGCCGGCGGCCACGTCGGCGACATCGGCCACGCCGTCCAGACCGAGGTCGAGGCGGCCGGGTTCTCGGTGGTGCGCTCGCTCGTCGGCCACGGCGTGGGCCGCCAGATGCACGAGGAGCCGCAGGTCCCGAACTTCGGCAAGCCCGGCGCCGGCGAGGAGCTGGTGCCCGGGGTCGTGATCGCGATCGAGCCCATGGTGAATGCCGGGGGCCCGGACGTGGTCCTCGACCCCGACGGCTGGACCGTCCGCAGCGCCGACGGCACGCTCTCGGCCCACGCCGAGCACACCGTCGCCGTCACGGCCGAGGGGCCACGCATCCTCACGCGCCGCGCCGCCTGAGCCGGGCGCCCGGCCCACCCCCTGGTGCTATGATCCGGAGCCGCTCGCGGGGAGACCGCGTGCGGTTTCGTGCGGTTCGGGGGAAGACGGCGCGTCCGGTGCGCCGGTCGTCGAAGAGGAGCTGTTGGCACAGAAGGAAGAAGCGATCGAGCTGGAGGGCGAGGTGACGGAGGCCTTGCCCAACACGATGTTCCGAGTCCAGCTCGACAACAACCACAGCATCCTCGCCCACATCTCGGGGAAGATGCGCCAGAACTACATCCGCATCCTCCCCGGCGACCGCGTCAAGGTCGAGCTCTCGCCCTACGACCTCTCTCGCGGCCGCATCACCTACCGGTTCAAGTAGGAGTCACGTTGAAGGTTCGAGCCTCGGTCAAGCCGATCTGCGAGAAGTGCCGCGTCATCAAGCGCCACGGCAAGCTGCTCGTGATCTGCCCAAACCCCAAGCACAAGCAGACACAGGGCTGACAGACAGGAGCGGCGGAAGACCATGGCCCGCATCGCAGGCGTCAACGTCCCCCGTGAGAAGCGGGTGGAGATCGGCCTCACCTACATCTACGGCATCGGCCGCCCGACGGCGAACGCCGTGCTCAAGCAGGTCGACATCAGCCCGGACACGTACGTCCGCGACCTCACCGAGGAGGAGGTCACGCGCCTGCGGGACGTGATCGAGAAGGAGCTCGTGGTCGAGGGCGACCTGCGGCGGGAGCGGGCCAACAACGTCAAGCGCCTGTCCGAGATCGGCTGCTACCGCGGCCTGCGCCACCGGCGCGGCCTGCCGGTGAACGGCCAGCGCACCAAGACCAACGCGCGTACCCGCAAGGGCCCGAAGAAGACCGTCGGCAAGCAGCGCAAGAAGTAGTCCCGAGGCGACGAGGAGCCACGACTTGGCACGACAGAAGGCAACGCGCGGGCGCACCCGCCGTCGAGCGAAGAAGAACGTCCCCGTGGGCCACGCCCACATCAAGACGTCCTTCAACAACACGATCGTGACGCTGACCGACCGCGAGGGCAACGTGATCGCGTGGGAGACGGCGGGCTCGGCGGGCTTCAAGGGCTCGCGCAAGAGCACGCCCTTCGCGGCCCAGGTGACCGCGGACGCCGCCGCCCGCAAGGGCATGGAGCACGGGCTCCAGAAGGTGGACGTCTACGTCAAGGGGCCGGGCTCCGGGCGCGAGACCGCCATCCGCTCGCTCCAGGCCGCCGGCCTCGAGGTCTCCTCGGTCACCGACATCACCCCGGTCCCCCACAACGGCTGCCGCCCGCGCAAGCGGCGCAGGGTCTAGGCATGGCGCGCTACACGGGACCGAGCTGCAGGCTGTGCCGGCGGGAGGGCGAGAAGCTCTTCCTCAAGGGCGAGCGCTGCCTGACCGACAAGTGCGCCGTCGAGCGGCGCGCCTACCCGCCCGGCCAGGGCGCCCAGAGCCGCCGGCAGAAGCAGAGCGAGTACCTGCTCCAGCTCCGCGAGAAGCAGAAGGCCCGCCGGTACTACGGCGTGCTCGAGACCCAGTTCCAGCGCTACTACGACAAGGCGAGCCGCCAGCCGGGCATCACCGGCGAGAACCTGCTGCGCCAGCTCGAGCTGCGGCTGGACAACGTCGTCACCCGCCTGGGCTTCGCAGGCTCGCGCAAACAGGCGCGCCAGCTCGTCCGCCACGGCCATTTCCTGGTGAACGGCCGGCGCGTGGACATCCCGAGCTACCAGGTGCGGGCGAACGACGTGATCTCGGTCAAGGCCGACTCCAAGGCCGAGCAGAACATCCGCTCCGCCACCGACCTGGTGGCCTCCGTGCCCCCGTGGCTCCAGGCGGACTACGACGCCCTCAACGGAAAGATCCTGAAGCTCCCCGAGCGCGGCGAGATCGACGCGCCGGTGCGGGAGCAGCTCATCGTGGAGCTCTACTCGAAGTAGGCATCCCCGCTGCCCGACGGCGATGGCGGCCGGTCGCCGACGCGACGACCGGAAGCCGATGCCCAGGGCGACGTCTCGCGTTCACGAGCCGGCGCGCCCGCCGGAGGAAGTGAGTCTCACTTTGCTGGACATCCTGGCCCCCCGCATGACCTACAACCAGTCCTCGGACACCACCGGCGTGTTCGAGGTCGAGCCGCTCGACCGCGGCTTCGGGCACACCTTCGGCAACTCGCTGCGCCGGGTGCTGCTCTCCTCGCTCGAGGGCGCCGCCGTGACCTCGGTGCGCATCGAGGGCGTGCAGCACGAGTTCAGCACGATCCCCGGCGTCCGCGAGGACGTGACCGACATAATCCTGAACCTGCGCGGGCTGGTCTGCCTGCTGCACGGCGAGAGCCCGGAGGTCGAGGTCGAGCTGGTCAAGTCCGGCGCCGGGGTCGTGACGGCCGCCGACATCGCCGCCCCAGCGGATCTCGAGATCCTGAACCCGGAGCTCGAGATCGCGAACCTCTCCAAGGGCGCGACCCTCGAGCTGATCATGACCTTGACGCGCGGCCGTGGGTACGTCGCGGCCGAGGGCAACAAGGGCCCGGGGACGACGATCGGCGTGATCCCGGTCGACTCGAACTTCTCGCCCATCCGCCGGGTCCGGTACGAGGTCGGCGCCGCGCGCGTCGGCCAGCGCACGGACTACGACAAGCTGACGCTCGAGATCGAGACCAACGGCAGCATCGACCCTCGCGAGGCGCTGGCCTCCGCGGCCGAGACGCTGATCGAGCGCCTCTCGATCTTCGCCAACCCGACGCAGCCGACGACCGCCGACGAGGCGGCCGAGGACGCGCCCCGCAGCGACATGCACGACATCCTCATCGAGGAGCTCGAGCTGGGCGTGCGCTCCTACAACTGCCTGAAGCGCGTCGGCATCGAGACCATCGGCGACCTGATCTCGAAGACGGAGTCCGAGCTCGCCGCCATCCCGAACTTCGGCAAGAAGAGCATCGAGGAGGTCAAGGAGGTCCTGTCCGCGCAGGGTCTCGGCCTCCGCTCGAACGACGACTAGCCCGGGGACCGCCATGCGCCATCGCCGCCAGGGACCGAAGCTCAACCGCACGAGCTCCCACCGCCGCTCGCTGGGGGCCAACCTGGCCACGGCGCTCCTGACGCACGGGCGCATCCAGACCACCGAGCCCAAGGCGAAGATGGCGCGCGGCATCGCCGAGCGCGCCATCACGCTCGGCAAGGACGGCAGCCTCCACGCCCGCCGGCAGGCGATCGCGCTCCTGCGCAACAAGGACGTGAGCTACCGCCTTTTCAACGACATCGCGCCGGCCTTCCGGGACGTGAACGGCGGCTACACGCGCATCGTGAAGCTCGGCCCGCGCCAGGGGGACGCGGCCCCGATGGTGCTGCTCGAGCTGACGCGGGACGTCCCGATCGCCGGGTAGGCGCCTGGCCGCGGCGGGGCCCACGCCCGAGGCGCCCCCCGGCGCGGGGCGGACCCTGCGGCTCGACGTGGAGTACGAGGGCACGCGCTTCGCCGGCTGGGCCGCCCAGCCCGGGCTGCGCACCGTCGAGGGCGAGCTGGGCGCCGCGCTCGAGCGGATCCTCGGCGGGCCGCCGGTCATCAGGGTGGCCGGCAGGACCGACGCCGGCGTGCACGCCACCGGTCAGGTGGTGAGCGTGCTCACGGCGAGCGATCGCGAGCCGACGCGGATCCTGCGGGCGCTGCGCGGCCTCCTGCCGGCGGACCTCGCCGTCCGGTCGGTGACCGAGGCACCGGCCGGCTTCGACGCGCGCGCGGACGCGCGCTCGCGTGCCTACGAGTACCGCGTCCTGGCCGGTCCGCCCTCGCCGCTCCGCCGCCGGTTCGTGCTCCTGCACCCCCCGCCCCTCGACCTGGAGGCGCTCGCTGCCGCGGCGGCCGCCGTACGCGGCACCCATGACTTCCGCGCGTTCACGCCGACGCAGACCGAGCACGTCTTCTTCGACCGGACGGTCCTCGCCGCCGCGTGGGAGCGGCGCGGGGACGAGCTGGTCTTCGCCATCGAGGCCGACGCCTTCCTGCGCCACATGGTCCGCGTGCTCGTCGGCTCGATGCTGCTGGTCGGCCGCGGCCACTGGGCCCTCGAGCGCTTCACGCGCCTGCTGGCCGGCGCGCCGCGGACGCAGGCCGGCCCGACCGCGCCGGCGCACGCCCTGACGCTCGTCGCGGTGCGCTATGCCGCTACCAGCGGGTCGCCCAGTCCGGGGCCGGCTGCGGCTCCGGGGACAGCCCGTTGAGGTCGTGGCCCCAGGCCGCCTTCCAGCGGCCCGTCGCGACCGGCGTGCGCACCTCGAGCGAGCCCGACGCCGTCGCGACCAGCAGGCGGCCGCGGCCGTCCCAGTCGGCCCAGACCACGTCCGCCAGGGGCGCGAGCCCCCGGCCGTCCTCGAGGCCGTACTCCAGGCGCGCGTGCTCGATCGCGGGCGCCTCGGCCGAGATCGCGCTCCCGAGGCTCGCGACGACGAGCGCGCCGCCGCCGCGCGGTCGCTCGCGCCGGAGCAGCTCGACCGGCTCGGTGGGCAGCGCGAGGGCCTCCTGCGCCGCCTCCGCGGCGACGCCGGTGAGATCGCGCCAGCCGCGGGCGCGCTCGTTCTGCAGCGTCCGCGCCTCCCAGTCCGTCGAGAGCGGGGCCACCTCCACGCGGCCGGGGTAGGAACCGGCGAAGGGCTCGGGCGACATGGCGGCGGCCTCGACATGGAGCGTCCGGTCCCGCCCGAAGCGGCAGCCGCCGGTCCACGTGCCGAGCGTGTCCCACGCCGCGAGCGCGGGGAGCCACGGCAGCTTCGAGACGGCGAGGTAGGCGCCCCAGGCGCCGGTCCCGCCCCCCCGCAGCGCGAAATAGGCGAAGAGCACGCCGTCGTCCGAGACCTGCGAGCGGCGGGGATAGAGGGTCCCCTTGAACCAGGCGCCCGGCTCGAGTCGCAGCGCCCGGGTGTCCCAGCGCAGGAGGTGCCACCACGCGCTGGGCCCGCGGCGGAGGACGAGCGCGACCGGCGCGTCCGCGGCGGGCAGCACGTACAGCCGGCACGGGCTCGCCACGCGCGGACGCTACACTCGTCTGAGCCCGATGCACATCCTGGTCACGAATGACGATGGCATCGACTCACCTGGTCTTCTTGCGCTGAAGCGGGCGCTTCACCCGCTCGGCGAGGTGAGCGTCATCGCGCCCGACACGAACCGAAGCGCCACCGCCCGGAGCATCACGATCCGCCGGCCGCTCGAGGTCGAGGAGGTCACCCTCCCGGACGGCTCGCGCGCCTACGCGACCGACGGCACGCCGGTGGACTGCGTCCGGTTCGCCGTGCTGGGGCTGCTGGGCGCCCAGCCGGACCTGATCGTGAGCGGCATCAACCTGGGGCTCAACCTCGGCGACGACGTGACGTACTCCGGCACCGTCGCGGCCGCGCTCGAGGGCGTGCTGCTCGGATGGCCCTCCATCGCGGTGTCCCAGCAGGCCGTCAACGGGGAGCACTGGGACTCGGGACGGGCCGCCTACGACTTCGCCGCGGTCGCGGCCTTCGTCGCGCGCCTGGTGCCGCTCGCCGCCCGCGAGCGCTTCCCGCGCGACGTCCTCCTGAACGTCAACGCGCCCGGGCTGGCCCCCGGTCAGGTGCGCGGCGTGCGCATCACCCGCCTGGGGCGGCGCATCTACAACGACCGGCTCGAGCTGATGTCCGGCGACGGGCCGCGACGGCGCTACCGGATCTACGGCGACGACCCGTCGCACCACCGCGAGGACGGCACCGACTTCGCCGCTGTTGAGGGCGGCCTGATCTCGGTGACGCCGCTGCACTTCGACCTCACCGACCTGGCCGGGATGGACGCCCTCGAGCGCATGGAGCTCTCGAGCCTGCTGGCCGGGGAGCTCGCGATCGGGCCGGACGCCGGGAGGTGACCCCCCGCGGCGAGGGCTACGACCCGATCCTGTTCGACCTCGACGGGACGGTGATCGACTCCGTCGCGCTGATCCGCGAGTCGCACCGCCACGCGGTCCAGTCGGTGCTCGGGCTGGAGCTGCCCGACGAGGTGCTGGTGGCCAACGTCGGCCGGCCGCTCATCGACCAGATGCGGGCCTTCTCGCCGGAGCGGGCGGAGGAGCTCCTGACGGTCTACCGGCGCTGGAACCACGCCAACACCGCGGCGCTGCTGCGGCCCTACCCGGGCATGGAGCATGTGCTCGCCGAGCTCGGCGCGGCCGGGCGGAGGCTGGGCATCATCACGTCGAAAAGCCACCCGACCGTCGACCTGGCCTTCGACGTCCTCCCCCTGCGACATCATTTCGACGTCGTGATCGCCGCCGAGGACACCGCCCGCCACAAGCCCGACCCGGACCCGCTGCTCGAGGCGATCGGCCGCCTGGGCGCCGGCCCGGAGCGGGCCTGCTACGTGGGCGACGCCCCCTTCGACCTGCGCGCCGCCCGTGCCGCCGGCATCGCGCCGATCGCGGTCACGTGGGGGTTCTTCCCCCGGGCCACGCTCGAGGCGGAGGGGCCGGATCTCGTCGTGGAGCGGCCGGAGCGGCTGCTCGGCGCCCTGCTCGGCCGGTGAGCGACCCCGCTGCTCGGGCCGCCGAGCTGCGTGAGCTCGTCCGCCAGGCCAACCACGACTATTACGTCCTCGACATGCCGACCGTCGACGACGCGGTCTACGACGGCTGGATGCGCGAGCTGGAGGGGATCGAGGCGGAGCACCCCGGCCTGCTCGTCCCCGACTCCCCGACGCAGCGCATCGGCGCCGCGCCTGCAGATGCCTTCGGGGAGGTGGTCCACCGCGAGCCGATGCTGAGCCTGGCCAACGCCCGCGGGGGCGACGAGCTCGTCGCCTGGTACCGGCGCGCCCGGACCGTGCTCGAGCAGGAGGGCCTCGCCGGCCGCGAGGTCCGCTTCGTCGTCGAGCCGAAGATCGACGGCCTCGCCGTCTCGCTGACCTATGAGGACGGCATCCTCACCCGGGGGGCGACGCGCGGGGACGGCATCCGTGGCGAGGACGTCACGCAGAACCTGCGCACGGTGCGCACGATCCCGCTGGCCCTGCGGACGACCGACGGCCCGCCCCCGGCCGTCGTCGAGATCCGCGGCGAGGTCTACCTGCCCATCGCCGCCTTCCGGGAGCTCAACCTCCAGCGCGCGAACGCGGGCCTCCCGACCTTCGCGAACCCGCGCAACTCGGCGGCCGGCAGCCTCCGCCAGCTCGACCCTCGCGTCACCGCCGACCGGCCGCTCGCGATCTGGTGCTACGCGGTCGGGTACCGCGAGGGGCTCGAGCTGTCCGGCCAGGAGGAGACGCTCGCGTGGCTGGCCCGCGCCGGGATGCGGGTGAACCCGCTGATCCGGACGGTCGGGTCGCTCGAGCAGGCGCGCGCCGCAAGCGAGGAGTGGGAGGCGCGGCGCGCAGAGCTCGACTACGACATCGACGGAGCGGTCGTGAAGATCGACTCGTTCGAGCTCGAGTCGCGCCTCGGCGTCGTCGGCCGCGCGCCCCGGTGGGCGGTCGCCTACAAGTTCGCGCCGACGACGGTGACCACGCGGCTCGAGCGGATCGAGGTCAACGTGGGGCGCACCGGGGCCCTCGTCCCGTTCGCGGTGCTGGAGCCGGTGGTCGTCGGCGGCGTGACCGTCCGCCAGGCGACCCTCCACAACCAGGACGACATCGCCCGGAAGGACCTGCGCGTGGGCGACCGCGTCATCATCCAGCGGGCGGGCGACGTGATCCCGCAGGTGGTGGCGCCGCTCGTCCAGGAGCGCACGGGCGAGGAGCGGGAGTTCCGGATGCCGGAGCGCTGCCCGGTGTGCGATACGCCGGTCGTGCACCCGGAGGGCGAGGTGCAGATCCGCTGCCCGAACCGCTCCTGCCCGGCGCAGCTGGTCCAGAGCATCATCCACTTCGCCTCCCGCGGGGCGATGGACATCGAGGGGATGGGCGAGAAGACCGTCGTCCGCCTGTTCGAGGCCGGCCTGGTGAGGGACGTGGCCGACGTCTACGACCTGCGCGACGAGGACCTCGTCGCGCTCGAGGGCTTCGGCGCGATCGCGGCGGCCAACCTCGTGCGGGCGATCGGGGCGTCGCGCGAGCGTCCCTGGCCGGACGTGATCAACGCGCTCGGCATCCGGCACGTCGGCTACGTGACGGCCCGGGCGGTGGCCGCCGTCGCGCCCTCCGTCGAGGCGCTCGTGGCGGCCGGCCCCGAGGACCTGGCCGCCGCCGAGGGCGTCGGGCCGGTCGTGGCCGAGGCGATCGCCGAGTTCCTCGGCTCGGAGGTCAACCGCCGCACGCTCGCCCGACTCCAGGCGGCGGGGCTCCAGATGCGCATGGACGCGCCGCTCCCGCCGGCGGACGGGCCGCTCTCGGGACGGACGATCGTCGTCACCGGGGGGCTCGAGGCGTTCTCGCGCGACGACGCCAAGCGGGCGGTCGCGGCGGCCGGCGGGAAGGCGACGGAGTCCGTCTCCAAGAAGACGAGCTTCGTGGTCGCCGGCCGGGAGCCCGGCACCAAGCTGGCGAAGGCCGAGTCCCTGGGCGTCCCGGTGCTGGGCGAGGAGGAGTTCCTCGCCGTCCTCAGGGGCGAACGGCCGCCGCCGGAGCCTGGGTGAGCGGCTCCATGCGGTCGCCCGCGCCCCGGGCGAGCAGCGTCACGAGGCGGTCCTGCGTCTGGTGCGCGCCGCCGATGTCGCCGTCGTTCATCAGGAACGCGAAGGCGTAGCGAACGCCCGAGGGCGAGGTCACGACGCCGGCGAGCGCGGCCGTCGAGTTGATGAAGCCGGTCTTGGCCCTGACGCGCGTGCGGACGTCCGGGTCGCGCAGGCGATGCACCAGGGTCCCCTCGCCCCCACGTGCGAGCGAGCGCACGAGCGACCGGCCCCAGGTGGGGTCGGTCGCGGCGGCGGCGAGCACCGAGGCCATGGTGTCCGGGGTGACCCGGTTCGCGCGCGAGAGACCGGACCCGTCGACCAGCCGGTCGCCGGTCTCGAGCATCCCGTGCTGGTCCAGGAGGTCGCGGGCGCTCGCCGTGCCCGCCGCGCTGGTGCCGGCGTCGCGCGTGTAGGCGCCCAGGTTCTTGAGCAGCGTCTCCGCGATGAAGTTGTCGCTCTCCGGCAGCATGAGCCTGGTGATCACGTGCAGCGGCGGCGACTCCACGGTGGCCAGGAGGCGCCCGCGCGCCGGCGCGTGCCCTGCGCGGATGGGGCCGGAGAAGCGGATGCCGAGCGCGGTCATCGCGTCCCGCAGCCGCCCCCCGGGCGCCGTCGCCGGGTTCTTCACGTAGCGGCCCCGGACCTCCCCGGCGAAGTCCTGGTTCACGGGCAGCGCGGAGAGCGGCGGGCACTCGAACCGGTAGCTCGGAAGCCACTGTGGCCCGGTGCGGACCGAGTCGAAGAAGCTCTCGTCCACGACGATCGGCCCCCGGACGCGCCGGACGCCCAGCGCCTTCATGGGGCGGACGAGCTTGCCGATGCCGCCGCCGTAGCCGGCGAAGAAGCGCTTGGCGTACCGGGGGGTCGAGAGCACCGGGTCGCCGTAGCCCTTGAGGTACAGCGGGCCCACCAGCGTCCCGCGCCTGACGCGCGCGTTGTCGCCCGCGTAGAGCCGCGTCTCGAAGCGGAAGTCCGGGCCGAGCGCCATGAGCGTGGAGGCGGCCGTGATGATCTTCATCGTCGAGGCGGGGCGCCTGGGCGTCCTTGCCTTGTAGCTCAGGATCGGCTTGGCGCCGTCCTCGTCGAGCCGCAGGACGACGGCCCCGGTCGCCGGGTGCCCGGCCGTCCAGCCGGCGAGGGTGGCCGCGAGCGGGCCGCCGCCGGGGGGTGTCGCGGCAGCCGAGGCCCCGGCGGCCGGTGCGAGGGCGGCGGCGCCTGCCATCGCGGCGAGCAGCGCCGCGCGGGCCGGCTGCCTGGCCCCGGTCAGCCAGCGAACGAACACGGCGGGCGACGATACCACCTGCCGAGGGCGCAACCGCACGCCCCCGGTCGGGCGCCTCAGCGCATCTGCAGGAGCACCTCGGCGTCCTCGGGGATCCCGTGCCCGGCGGCCTTCATCGAGTACACGAACAGGGTCTTGTCGATTCGCCCGCCCAAGATCGGCACCGACTCCTCCCGGCAGAGGCGCACGATCTCCCTCGAGTCCATGCCGAGCGCGTCGGACAACTCGTCGGGGGTCAGGTGAATCGCCATCGATCCTCCTCGATGTCTCGGGTCATGGGCATGAAAAAGCCCGCCACGTCGTTCGGGCGGGCTCTCATGCGGGGGCGGCTCGACACGGGACGCTCGTCAGCGCGTCGATCCGACCGACTCAACCATGTGTCAAGCGTAGCGATCTCCGAGGGTGAATCAAGCAGCCGAGCCGCTGGGAGCGGGAAGCGTGCGCGCGATCGTGACACCTGCGCGACAGATCCGGCACGGACCGCGCGCCACGGGTGCGCAAGCCCCGCCTATCGTCGTCTTCATGACCTACGAAGGAGGGAGGGAATGAACCTGGCGGCGCTCATCGGCGAGGTCGCCTCGGAGGTGGACGGAGCGGGCGACGAGGCGACGTTCCGGCTCGCCGTGGCCCGCGGCGGCGGGGCGGCCGACGTGCTCGGCGTGCGTGCCGCCGGGCGACAGGCGGAGGCCTGCCGGGCATACCTGCGCCGCGGCCACCGGGTCGCGGTCGAGGGCCGCGTGGCGGCGCCCGGGGAGCCCGTCGAGGTGGTCGCGGACCGCGTCCAGTTCCTCACCACGCGGGCGCAGGCGGCCGAGCTGGCCGGCCTCGCTGCAGGGCCCTCGGAGGAGGCTAGGTCCGGGCCTCGGCCGGGGGCCGAGGTCCAGGGGGCGGCACGGGCGGGGCGATCACGCGGGGCCGCCGCCGCCGCGACTCGAAGATCAGGGCGAGGGCCATCGCCGCCGCCATGACCGCCGCGCCGACCACCGCGTCGAGGACGTAGTGGTTCGCCGTGCCGACGATCACGATGAAGACCACCCCTGGATAGATCAGGAACGCCACGCGGGCGATGACGTTCCTCACGAGGAGGGCGCCGACCACACCGACGAGCAGCGCGTAGCCGAAGTGCATCGACGGCACCGCGGCGAACGGGTTGAACCACCCCGACAGCCGGCCGCCGTGGAGGTCGATGCCGCTGACCTTCTGCAGCGTGTCGACGAAGCCGTCAGCGCTCAGCAGGCGCGGCGGCGCGACCGGGAAGGTGATGAAGAAGATCAGGGCGATGCCGTTGGCGATGAAGAACCCGTTCCGCACCAGCGGGTACAGCGGCCGCCGGCTCCGGTAGAGCCAGACGAAGAAGAGGCCGGTCAGCGGCAGGTGCGCCCAGATGTAGAAGTGGTTGAGGATCTCGGTCAGCGCGACGTGGTTCAGGAAGAACCCCTGCACGCCGCTCTCGAAGAAGAGCCCGGTGGCCTTCTCCCAGTGGATCACGTCGAGCGCGTTGTGGAAGGCGGCGGCCGTCCCCCCGCGCACGACGATGCGCGAGCTCTGGTAGGCGATCAGCACCAGCGCGAACAGCGTGATCTCGAAGGTCCACGGCTGGCGCCGGAACAGGCCGATGCGATCCACCCACTGCGGGTGGAGCCTGACCCGGGAGGCCTGGGTCCGCTGTATGTTCGAGCAGGATGTCGACATCGGCGAGGGGGGCGCCGCCGTCTGGGCGTTCGCGCAAGTTAACCACTTATCGATGATGTACCCAACCCATGCATGCCCTCGGCAGGAAGTGGAACGGTGTCGGCGGGTCGGCTACCATCCGTCGGCCTTCGGCGGGGTGTGGCGCAGCTTGGTAGCGCGCTCCGTTCGGGTCGGAGAGGTCCCCGGTTCAAATCCGGGCACCCCGATACTCGCCGCGGCGCCCCGCCCGGTCACCGGCCGGGCGCGGAGCGCCCGAGGCGTCCGGGTCAGACCGTGATGACGCCCTCGACCTCGGGGATCCGGCTGCGCAGCTCCGCCTCGATGCCGAGCACGAGCGTCGCCGTCGACATCGGGCAGCCGCCGCACGCGCCGAGCATGTTGAGGTGGACGAACCCCTCCTCGTCGAAGTCGATCAGCTCGACGTCGCCGCCGTCCGAGTGCAGCGCCGGGCGAATCTCCTCGAGCACGTCCTCGATGCGGGTCAGGACCTCAGCCGACATCCGCTGCCTCCAGGTCGTCGTGGCGTGGCCGCATTCTAGTCATCGCGCCCGGGAGGCCGCCCGTTGAGCGAGCCCGGCGTGCTGCGCGTCGGCGCCGTCCAGATGACGAGCGGCGACGACGTCGGGCGCAACCTCGGCATTGCGGAGCGGCTGGTGGCCGAGGCGGCGGCGGCAGGGGCGCGCCTGGTGGTCCTGCCCGAGAAGTGGAACGTCATCGACCGCGACGAGCGGCAGGTCGCGGTGGCCGAGCCGCTCGACGGCCCCTCCCTGGCCGCCGCATCCGGATGGGCGCGCGAGCTCGGCGTGGCGCTCGTCGCGGGGAGCATCAGCGAGCTCGTGCTTGGGGACGGGCGCGCCTACAACACGAGCGCGCTGATCCTGCCGGACGGAACGGTCGCGGGCGTCTACCGGAAGCTGCACCTCTTCGACGTCGAGGTGGGCGGGCGGGTCTACCGCGAGTCGGCCTCCGCGCGGGGCGGCGACGGCATGGTCGTCGTCACGGCGCTCGGCCACCGGATCGGCCTCTCGGTCTGCTACGACCTGCGCTTCCCGGAGCTCTACCGCGCGCTCGCGCTCGCGGGCGCAGAGGTCCTGTGCGTGCCGTCCGCCTTCACCGCGGCCACCGGCAAGGACCACTGGGAGCCGCTCCTGCGGGCGCGGGCGATCGAGAACCAGGCCTTCGTGATCGCCGCCGGCCAGGTGGGCGTCCACGCCACCGGCGCGGCCTCCCACGGCCGGAGCATGATCGTCGACCCCTGGGGCGTGGTGCTGGCGCAGGCTCCGGACACCGAGACGGCCATCGTGGCCGACCTCGACTTCGAGCGGCTGCGGCACGTCCGCGAGCGCCTGCCGGCGCTCGAGCACCGCCGGCCGGACGTGTACGGCGACCCGCTTCCGGCGCGCTCCGCCTGAGGTCCCCGGGGCGCCGGCTCAGGGCAGCGTGAAGGCGCCCTCGGCGACGACGACCGTGGAGCCGCCGACCTCGACCCGCTCGATGCGCTCGGCGGGGCCGTCCGCTCGGGCGAGCAGGGTGCTCGGCCGTCCGATCTCGGCGCCCTGCGAGATCTCGATCTCCTCGCCGGGCCCCACCGCCCCGTGGCGCAGGAGGAAGCACACGAGCGCGCCCGCGGCGGAGCCGGTCGCGGGATCCTCGACGACGCCGGCCGCCGGGGCGAACACGCGGAGCTTCCATCGCGTGCCGGCGCCGGCCACGACGCCCACGCAGACCGGGCCGGTGGGGTCGGCCAGGATCGCACGGGCCAGGGCGCCCGAGTCCGGGGCCACGGCCGCGACCGCCTCGGTGTCCGGCAGCACGACGAACGCGCAGCGGACGCCGTTGTCGTAGACCTCGGCAGGCAGCAGGGACGGCCCGGCGCCGACCGCGGCGAGGACGGGCCCCGGCTCGCGATGGGCAGCGACGGTCGGGATCGGCTGGCTCATGCGGCCGAAGCGGCTCGGGCCGCCTGCCGGCCCCAGCTCGACCCGGACGGGGCCCCTGCCGGTCTCGAGCGTGATCGCGGAGGCCGCGCCGCGCTCGGCCAGGACGACGGCCGACCCCAGGACCGGGTGTCCGGCGAAGGGCAGCTCCGAGGCCGGGGTGAAGATCCGGATGCGGACGTCGCCGTCCGCCGCCGGCGGGAGCGCGAAGACCGTCTCCGAGAAGTTGATCTCACGCGCGATCGGCTGCATCAGCTCCTCGGGCACCCCGTCGCCATGGGGGAACACCGCGAGCTGGTTCCCCGCCAGCGGCCGGTCGGTGAACACGTCGCAGAAGACGACCGGGAAGGGGCCGGTTGCCACTACGCCAGCTGCTCGTGGGCCTCGGCGACCAGGAGGCCGAGGTCCGGCCGGGGGAGGCCGAGCTCGCGGGCGAGGTCCTCGGCGCCGTAGCGCTGGCCCTCGGCGAAGAGCTCGCGGAGGAAGCCCCCGGCCCGCCGCTCGGCGAACCAGCGCGTGCCGAAGCGCTCCCTGAGGTGCTCGCGCAGCGAGGCCTCGAGGCTCCATGCGCGCAGGTAGTTGACGGCGTAGAAGCCCTCGTCGATGTCCGAGAGCCAGCGGCTCTCTGGCCACGGGATGCGCAGGGCGTCCGTGAGGAGCCCCTCGTAGCGGTCGGCCTGGCCGTCGAGGGCGCCCGGGCCGTGGAACCCGAGCTCGTACTCGAGCTTCGCCGAGTAGCGGCGCATGAAGTAGAGGCGCAGGGCGGCCGTCTGGCGGCGGTAGTCGTCCAGGTCGCGCCGGCCGAGCACCCGCTCGAGCCAGGCCGGGTCGTGGACGAGCCCCTCGAACAGGAACGCGTAGCACTCGGTGATCGCGTTGTCGCCGAGGTAGCGGAACTCGAACGGCAGCGCCGGCGACGCCCCGGCGAAGTGCTCGGCGTGGCCGGCCTCGTGGAAGAGCGCCCGGTAGTCGTCGACGCCCCCGATCGGCGAGACGACGAGGTAGACCCGCTGCGGCACGCGGACCGGGGCGCAGAAGGCCCGCGGGCTCTTCCGGGGCCGGGCCTCGATGTCGAGCACGACGTTCGACTGCCCGTGCAGGTCGATTCCCAGCCCGTCGAGCGTCTGGGCCAGGGCCGGCACCATCCGATCGGCCCGGAAGTGCTCGTCGAAGGCGACGGCGCGGAACACGCGCGGGAGGTCGGCGTGCCCGGCGTCGCCGAGGCCGCGCCCGACCTGCGCGCGGAGCATCGCGTCCATCGAGCGCTCGTAGACCTCCTCCGTCTCGGCCAGCAGGCGCCGGCACTGGTCGGCGAGCCCGTCGAAGTCGACGCCGGTGAGCCGCTCGTAGAGATCGCGGTAGCTGGCCGCGCCCAACTCGGGCGCGACGGCGTGCGCCCGCTCCCAGATGGCCGCGTGCAGCGGGTTGAGCTCCCGGTCCTGCGCCTGGAGGCGCAGGTCGTCGATGGCCCGCCGCCGGTCCGCGTCCGGCTCGTTCGCGACGAGCGCGGCCGCTGCCCGCCACGCGACAGGGGCCCCGTCCAGCGTGATCGTCGCCGCCGACTCCGCCTGCGCGAGGGCCTCGGTCGCCTCCCGTGTCTCGCGGCCGATGAGCCCGTCGGCGGCGAAGCGCCCCAGGGCCCGGATCGAACGCGCGCGGTCCCCGTCCTCCCCGTTCCCGGCCGCCTCGACGAGCGGCCGGACCGTGGCCTGCTCGAAGAGGTCGGCGTAGCGCTCGTAGAGCGGGGCCAGGTCGAGCCCATCGCTGAGCCCGGCGCCGTGCCGGTACCAGGCCTCCTCGTAGGCGCTCTGGAACTCCTCCCCGTCCCGACGGAGAGCGTCGAGGTCGAGGCCGGAGCTCATCCGGGCCATCGTAGCCGAGGCGCGACGGCGGCCACCCGGGCGGGCGGATTACATTCCTGTGGATGGCGCGTCCTCAGCCCGGCGACCTCCTGGAGCTGGAGGTCAGGGACCTCGCGTTCGGCGGGCAGGGGGTGGCCCGTGCCGACGGCTTCGTCGTGTTCGTGCCGGACACGGCACCCGGCGACGTCGTGCGCGCCCGCGTCCGGCGCACGCGCCGCCGCCATGGGGACGCGGCGCTCGACGAGGTGCTGCGGCCGGGCCCGGATCGCGTCAGCCCGCCGTGTCCGTTCGTGCCGCGGTGCGGAGGGTGCCGCCTCCAGCACGTCGCCTACGAGCGCGCGCTCGCGGCCAAGCGCGACCAGGTCGGCGAGCACCTCGCCCGCATCGGCAACCTCCCGGGCGCGGTCGTGCTCGAGGCGGACCCGGCGGTCGAGCGGTTCGGCTACCGCAACAAGATGGAGTACTCGGCCGCGCCCGGTGCCGACGGCGGGCTCGCGCTCGGCCTCCACGCCCGCGGGCGGTGGGACGAGGTCGTGGACATCGACCCGTGCCTCCTGGCAACAGCCGCCGGGAACACCGCGCGCGAGGCGGTGCGGGCCTGGGCGGGCGCCACCGGCATCCCCCCGTACGACCAGCGCGAACAGTCCGGCGCGCTCCGGCACGTCGTCGTGCGCGAGGGCATCGCCACGGGCCAGCTCCTGGTCGCGGTCGTCACCACCCCGGGTCACGACGACGCGGTGGACGCGCTCGCGCCCACGCTCCGGGCGGCGCTCCCAGGGCTCGTCGGGCTGGTGCACCTGGTCAACGACGGCCTCGCCGAGGTGACCTCGGGCCTCCCCGCGCGCACGGTCTGGGGCCGCGACCGCCTCGAGGAGCGCGTCATGGGCGTCACGCTCGGCCTGTCGCTCGGCGCGTTCTTCCAGACCAATACGCGGATGGCGGAGCGGCTCTACGGCCGGGTGGCCGAGGCGGCCGGCCTGACAGGCAAGGAGGTGCTCTACGACCTGTTCGCCGGCGTCGGCAGCATCGGCATCGCGCTCGCCGCGGGCGCGGCCCGGGTGATCGCCGTCGAGTCCGTCCCCGAGGCGGTCGCGGA
>DATFWK010000144.1:0-3371 GCA_035259345.1 Miltoncostaeaceae bacterium
CGTGAGGAACACGCGCTCACGTCCGACCGGGCCGGCACCGGCCCCCTGATGGACGACACCCTCCTCGCAGGCCTGCCCCGCATCGTCCGCGTGGGCGAGGAGGTCCGGCTGCGCGGCTGGACCTCCATCGTCGTCGCCGGCGCCGCGGCCGTCTACTGGCTGACGCGCTGGCTGCTCGGCGATCCGACTCGCGGCGCGGTCACGTGGCTCGCGGCGCTGGGCGTGGGGGTCGTCGTCGGGATCATCGGGTTCGTGGTGAGCTCGCGCCGCCAGCGCGAGGCGCTCTCGCACCTGGGGCCGCCGCCGCAGCAGGTCGTCTACGAGACACGCGCGCACGCGCGCGAGCGCCGCACGCGCGCCTCCGGGGTGCTGTTCCTGGCGGCGGTCGTGTTCCTGGTCTTCGACCGGCTCACGCAGGGGCACGGTGAGCTGGCGGGGCTCATCGTCGGGCTGCTCCTGCCCCTCGGGCTGGTCGATCTGCTCGAGGCGCGGGGCTGGGAGCTCGCCGAGCGCTCCCGCCTCAGCCGGCTGTACACGGTCGTACGCCCTCGCGCGCTGATCTCGCCGTACGGGAAGGTCCCCGTCTACGAGGTGCCCATCGGGCGCGGCGACGGGCGCACCAACGGCCAGCCCACCGGCGTGGGCCGTCGCAGCCTGGGCGAGGACTAGGACCGAGTCCTAGCCGGGGCAGGACTGCGGTCCTGCGCACGGGTTCGGGAGTCCGAAGCGAACTCGGCGAGTTCTCCCGCAGAACCTCCGATCCGCCGTCGCCACGCTGTTTCCAAACAGGGGGGCGGGCATCCGGCCCACTCCTCGGGGGCGAAGACGGAAAGGTGTTTCTCATGTCACGTGTTACCTGGATGGCCCGCGGTGCGCTGATGCGACTGCCCCGGGCCCGGCGACCGCGGGGGGCGCGTACGGCGCTTCTCGCCCTGCTCGCGCTCGGCGCGCTCGGCGGCGGCCTCGTCGCCACCGGCGCGGTCGGTGGCTCCGACCCGCGGGCCGTGGGCCCGACCAGCTCGGAGGACGGCTACCCGACGTGGTACCGCGACGCCACCGGCGTCGAGCTCGAGCGCTGCCTCGACCCGACGAACGCGCTCTGCATCGTCGGCGCGGTGCCCGACCCGACGGCGCCGATCTCGTTCCCGGACAACTATCCGGACGAGTCCTTCTACTACAACCTCGGCTCCTCGATGACCACCAACGGCGGCGGGCGCGCACGCCTCGTCGTCGGCCTCGAGTCCGCGTTCGCGAACGGCGGCGTCGTTCCGGGTGACCAGATCACCTTCGGCCGGGTCCGCTACGTCATCGACAACCTCCAGCAGGGCGCCGACTACCTGATCACCACGCCGTACGGCACCGACAAGGTCACCTCGACGGGCAGCGGCCCGCGCAGCATCTTCTTCACCGAGGACGTCGGCGTGCCGAACCCCTTCGGCGGCGCTCTCAACAGCCGCGTGCTCCAGGGCTTCGTGAAGTGGGACCCGGCCTCCGCGCCGGCGGCCCCGGCCGGCTACCTCGGCGACCCCACGGTCGACCACACCGTCACCGGCAGCCCGACCGGCACCAACTACTTCCGCATCGTCGGCCCCAACGCCGGCGGCACGGCGAACGCGAACCCGTGCCCCACGACCGGCCCGAACGCATGGGTCCCGGGCCCCGGGCAGACGGCGGCTGACTGCATCCAGACCACCCTCTTCCAGGTCAGCGGCAAGCTCAACACGGTCGGCGGCGTGGACGTCGCCCGCGCGACGTACTCGCGCACGGCCGCCGGCATCACCCTCGACGCGTTCGCGAGCTCGAAGACCGGCCAGTCCCTCGAGCTCTCGGGAAGCGGCCTCTTCGCGACGAAGCTGACCGCCGACGGCACCAGCTACCTCGGCCACGTCGCGGTCGATGGCACCGTGCCGCCCGCGTCGGTGATCGTCACCAACACCGGTGACAACCCGCAGTCCAAGAAGACGGCTGCCGTCACGGACCGGGTCGACGTTACCAACGCGAGCTACGACTCTGACGCCCAGACCCTGACCATCGAGGCGGCCTCCAGCGACAAGGTCGGCGCCCCGACGCTCACGGCCACGGGCTATGGCGACCTCGCCGCCGGGAAGCTCGTCGTCCCGAACGTCACCGCCGCGCCGGAGCACGTCACGGTCACCTCGACGGCCGGCGGCTCGGACACCGAGCCGGTCACGGTCACGGGCGGCGCCTTCAAGCCGATCCAGGTCCAGTCGTTCGCGGGCGTCGACCGCACGGTCCAGCAGGGCCAGCTCGTCACTCTCGACGGCTCCGGCTCCACCGGGTCGGTCAGCACCTGGGTTTGGACCCAGACGGCGGGCACCCCTGTGACGCTTGCCAACCCCGCTACGGCGACCCCGAGCTTCACCGCTCCGAACGGCGCGGGTGACCTCGTCTTCCAGCTCGTCGTCTCGGGTGCCACGCCGGCCCTCGGCACGTCCACCTCGACGGTCACCATCCACGTCGCCGCGGTGACCGCGCCGGTGGCCAACGCCGGCCCGGACCAGAACGTCGCGCAGGGCGCGAGCGTCAAGCTCGACGGCACCGCCTCGACCGGCGCGAGCACCTTCGCCTGGTCGCAGGTCTCCGGACCGGCGGTGACGCTGACCGGCGCCGGCACGGCGACCCCGAGCTTCCCGTTCCCGGCGTCGTCAACTCCGGTGGTCCTCCAGCTCACGGTCACGGGCCCCGGCGGCACCGCCACCGACACCGTGAAGGTCAGCCCGGTCACCGACACGCTCACGGCCGCGAAGGCCAGGTTCGACCGGGCGAAGGCCCTGTGGACCGTCACCGGCACGGCGAGCGTCACGACCGGCAACACCGTCACGATCTGGCTCGGGGCCCCCAACACCGGCCAGAAGATCGGGACCGTGCCGGTCGACAGCCTGGGGAACTGGACCTACAAGGCGTCCGGCCCCACCCCCTCCGCGGGGAACACCCTCAGCGTGACTTCGAGCCGCGGCGGCCAGGTGACCGGCGTCGCGATCGAGATCAAGTAGCTGACCCCCGCGCTCGGCCCGTCCGGCAAACCGGGCGGGCCGAGGCCCCCATCGCTCAGGCCGTGCTCTCGAGCACGGCCTCTGCGATGCGCTCGGCGGCCCGTCCGTCCCCGTAGTAGTGGGGCCGCTCCGCCGGCGTCGCGCCGTCGGCCAGCGCCGCCGCGACGCGCTCCGGGCTCATGCCGGCCAGCCGGTTGAAGCCGCCCTCCACGGTCTCCACCCACTCGGTCGTCTCGCGCAGCGTGACGCAGGGGATCCCGTGGAAGAACGCCTCCTTCTGGACGCCGCCGGAGTCGGTCGCGACGGCGCGGGCCTGGACCAGGAGGGCCGTGAAGTCCAGGTAGCCGACGGGCGGGG
>DATFWK010000145.1:0-8364 GCA_035259345.1 Miltoncostaeaceae bacterium
CGCGGGCGTGCTCACGTCCACCTTGACCGGGACCGCGGCGGAGCTCTCGACCCCCCACCCGGGCGACTCGCGGCTGACCACGACCTGCCGGACGCCGGACGCCCCCGCCTGAAGCGTCGCGGCGTGCGGGCCCGGCGGCGCCTCCGTGCCGGTCCAGGAGCGCTGCTCGCCACCGTCGATCCCCGCGTGGACGTTCCCCCACGGCGCCCACGACAGGTTGGCGTTGTCCGTGCTCGACCACGTGACGTCGATCGGACCGGTGAACCATCCTCCCGAGGAAGGGCCGCTGACCGTCGGCGCCGACACGGACCCCCACTGCCGGTCCTCGAAGGTCGCGCTCGTCAGGACGAGGTTCCAGATGCGGCCGAAGGAGGGGGCCTGCGGGCCCGTCTGGCGCACCCGGGCGCCGACGCACGGGCTGGCGAGGCCGTCCGCCACCTGGGTCACCCGGAGGCCCGGGGGGAACGCGGCGTCGGCGGCCGACACGACCATGGGACTCCCGGCGTCCGTCCCGCCGCCGGCCTCGACGGCAGCCGCGCTCGCGGTCCCATGCCAGCGCACCACGTCGTATGTGAAGCCGGTGATGACGACGCCCGGGCCGTAGGGCTCGCAGTAGCCCAGCGCGCCGAGGTCGTCCACGCCGTAGGCGCCGTGGACCGACGCCGGATCGGCCCGCACGCTCTGCTCGGCGGCGTTCGCGGCCATGCCGCCCGTCGGCCCCCACCCGCTCCCGGTCGTGAACACGTTCCCGCCCAAGGGGCCGGAGCTCGGGCCGGCGAGCGCCGGAGCCGCCCCGGCTGCCGGCGCGGCGAGGGCGGCCAGCGCGATCAGGACACTGCGGAGGGAGGCGACGGCGCGCGGGCGCGCGGCGCGATCGGTGATGCGCGTGAGCATGCGGGAGGACCTCGGCGGACGGAACGGCGCAACGGGCCGTTCACCTGCAACACGGCGATTGCATCGGCCGCCGCCGGCCGAGGGTCCAGCCTGGAGTCAGGATCTTTGCCGGACGTTCACGCGGCCCGGAGGCGGCCAATTGGCCGCGACCGCCGTGGCCAATTGGCCACGGGGCCGGCGGTCAGACCGGCTCGGGGCCGCCCCGGAGCGTCTCGCCGCTGCCGAGGCAGGAGGTGCAGGCGACGCCGACCAGGCCCTCGCCGTTCATCGCGGGCTCGAAGATCTGACGCTGGCCCCAGCAGGTGCCGCAGGGCGCCCAGACCATGCTCGCAGCCTGCAGAAAGCTCGTACCCATTGCCTCCATGTCGTCTCAATCGGCACGAGCAGGCCCGGACTGAACCCCACCCCTTGCATTCGCTCCGTCGGATGGCGAACATACGTTCGATGGTGGTCGCCGTCGTCATCCCCCGGTTCCCCCTTCTCATCGCCCTGCTCGCCGCCCGCCGGCCGATCGACGCGCCGGTCGCGCTCGGCCCGCAGCCGGGCGATCCGCAGCTGGTGGGCCTGTGCACCGCGGCGGCCGAGGCGCAGGGCGTGCAGCCGGGGCTCCGGGTCGGGGAGGCGCTCGCGCGCTGCCCGAGCCTGGAGCTCGTGACGCCGGATCCGGACGGGGTCGCGCGGGCGGGCGAGGAGGCGGCCCAGCGGCTCGAGGCCATGGGAGCGTCGATCGAGCCCCTGGAGCCGGGGGCATGGTGCTTCGCCTCGGACGGCCTCGAGCGCCTCTACGGGGGCCTGGAGGCGGTGCTCACCCGGGCGCGTGGAGCGCTGCCGGTGGGGGCCGACGGGCGCATCGGCGCCGCTCCCTCGCGCTTCGCCGCCATCCAGGCCGCGCGCGAGGCCGCGCCCCGCCGGCCGCTGGTGGTGCGCCCGCACGAGGTCGCCGGGTTCCTCGCGCCGCTTCCCGCCGGCCGGCTGCCGCTCGACGAGGCGGCGCTCACGGCGCTCGCCGACCTCGGCCTCGCCACCGTCGGCCAGGTCGCCGCGCTGCCCCGGGCGGCGGCGCTCGACCGCTTCGGCCTCGCCGGGCTGCGGGCATGGCGGCTGGCCCGGGGCGAGGACGACCGCCCCCTCCATCCCCGCACCCCGCCCGAGCCGCTCGAGGCGGCCTTCGCGTTCCCCGAGGCGGTGGGGGCCCGGGCCGCGCTCGACGCCGCCGCGCGGCTGCTGGTGAGCGAGATCGCGGGCGCGGCGGCCGGGCGCGGACGGGCCGTGCGCGTGCTGACGCTGCGGGCCCGCCTCGAGGACGGCGGCTCATGGGCCCGCACGCTGACGCTGCGCGAGGCGACCGCCGACGCGGACCGCCTCGCCGCCGCCGCGATCGCCTGCCTCGCCGAGGTGCAGGGGCCGGTCGAGACGCTGATCATCCGCGCCGACGCCTCGGGGCGGGTGGCCGGCCGGCAGCTGGCCTTCGCCGAGGCCAGCGCCGGCGAGCGGGCGCGCCGGGCCCGCGAGGCGGTGCGCCAGGTGCGCTCGGCCCAGGGCGACGGCGCCGTCCTGCGGCTGGTCGAGCTCGAGCCCTGGTCGCGGCTCCCCGAACGCCGATGGGCGCTGGTTCCCTACGAGGCCTCGCCGGATCCCGCCCGCTCCGCGTGATCGCGGCCCCCGGCGGCGTCCCCCACGCCGTCGTGCTGGGAGGCCGCCGCCGGGCGGTCGCCGCGGTGCGCGAGGACTGGCTGGTGCAGGACCGCTGGTGGACCGACGAGCCGGTCGACCGCCACTACTTCGAGCTGGTGCTGGAGGGCGGCCGCGTGCTGGTCGTCTACCGGGAGCCCGGGGGCGGCTGGTGCACGCACGCGGGCGGCACGGGCGCTACGGAGCACTAGTGTCCGCGCGTGGCCGCGTCCGACGCTCCCGCCCACGGCGGCCTCGACCCCTCCGAGGACGCCTACGGCGCGATCCTGATGGCCGTGCTGGAGGGCCGCCCGGCGCTCGAGATCATCGAGCGCGACGACGGCCTCATCTGGGGCGGCGACCCAGCCGACTACTTCGCCCCCTTCCGCAGGTGGCCGGCTGTCGAGCGGCGCGCGATGCGCTGGGTGCGCGGGCGCGTGCTCGACGTCGGCACGGGCGCCGGCCGCGTGAGCCTCCACCTCCAGGAGCGGGGCCACGAGGTGGTCGCGATCGACGAGTCGCCGCTCGCGGTCGAGGTCGCCCGCCGGCGCGGGGTGCGCGACGCCCGCGTGTGCGGGCTCGCGGACGCCGGCGAGGCGATGGGCGTCTTCGACACCGTGCTGCTCCTTCGCAACAACTTCGGCCTGGCAGACGACGGCATGCGGGCGGCGCCGCTCCTGGAGCGGCTGGCGGCCCTCACCTCCGCGCGCGGGCGCATCGTCACCGACAGCGTCGACCCGGCTCGCGCCGACCCGGTCTTTCGCGACGGGGCGCCAGGGGCGCCGGCGGCGCCGCGCATCCGGGTGCGCTGGCAGCACCGCGCCACGCCGTGGTTCCGCTACCTGATGCTCCCGCCCGAGGGGCTCGAGCGCCTGGTGGCCGGCACCGGCTGGCGGGTCGTGCGGGTGATCGACGACGGCTCGCCGCGCTTCGCGGTGGTGCTGGAGAAGGCCTCGCCGCCTTGAGATCGGCGGCCGCATGATCGAACATGTGTTCGATCATGACGGTCCCCTACATCGAGCTCCACGCACACTCGGCCTTCAGCTTCCTTGACGGGGCCTCCGCCCCCGAGGAGCTCGCAGAGCAGGCCGCCGCGCTGGGCCACCCCGCCCTCGCCCTCACCGACCACGACGGCCTGTGCGGGTCGCTCGCCTTCGCCCACGCCGCGAGCGCAGCGGGGGTGCGGCCAATCACCGGCGCGGAGCTGACGCTCGCCGACGGCTCCCACCTCACGCTGCTCGCTGCCAGCGCCGCCGGCTACGCGAACCTCTGCCGGCTCATCACGCTCGCCCACGCCCACACGCGCGACGCCCGCGACCGGCGGGCCGTGCCGCCCGCGCTCGACCCGGCGCACCTCGCGGCGCACGCGGAGGGCCTCGTCTGCCTCACCGGGTGCGCGCGCGACGGCCACGTCGCCCGCCTCGTCGCCGCCGGGCACCGGCGGGAGGCCGAGGCCGCGGCGCACGGGCTGGTCGCGGCGTTCGGGCGCGGCAACGTCTACGTGGAGGTCCAGCGCCCGCGCCTTCGCGGGGACCGCGCGCTCGTCCGCGGCCTCACCGACCTGGCCGGGTCGCTCGGCCTCCCCGCCGTCGCGACCGGGGACGTCCACGCCCACCACCAGCGCCGCGCCTTCCTCCAGGACGCCTTCGTGGCCGTGCGCACCCACCGCACCCTCGACGGCTCCGAGGCCGAGCGGCGGGGCAACCGCGAGGCGGTGCTGCGGGCACCGGCGGACGCGGCCGCGCGCTTCGACCGCTGGCCAGAGGCGGTCGCCGAGACCCTGCGCCTGGCCGAGCGCCTGGAGTTCGACCTCACCCGCGACCTCGGCTACCGCTATCCCGACTTCGTCTCCGGGCACCCCGGCGAGAGCGCCGACATGGCGCTCGCGCGCATCTGCCGCCACCAGCTCGGCGCTCGCTATCCCAACGCCCGCAGGCGGGCGGAGGCGAGGCGGCGCCTGGACGAGGAGCTCGCGCTCATCGCCCATCACGGGCTGGCCGGGTTCTTCCTGGTCCACCGCGACCTGATGGAGCTGGCGCGGGAGGTCGCGCGCGAGGCGCGCCCGGCCGGCTCGGCCCGGCGGGCGCTGCCGCCCGGGCGCGGCCGCGGCTCGTCGGTGGGCTCGATCGTCTGCTACCTCACCGGCCTCTCGCACATCGACCCGGTCGCCAACCGCCTCTTCCTCGGACGGTTCCTCAACCGCGACATGGCCTCGGTGCCGGACATCGACCTCGACTTCCCCCGCGACATCCGCGAGCGGCTGATCGAGGAGGTGATCGTCCGCTACGGGCACGAGCACGCGGCCCTGGTGGCCGCCTTCCCCACCTTCCGCATCCGCATGGCGGTGCGGGAGCTCGGCAAGGCGCTCGCGCTGCCCCCGGCGGACATCGAGCGGGTGGTCAAGCTCGCCGACGCCTGGTCGTCCGCGACCGCCCTGGAGGAGGAGCTCGCGCGCCTGCCCGACGGCGAGTCGAAGCTCGCCTCCCCGCGCTGGCGGGCGCTCGCCTTCCTGGCCCGCGAGGCGGCCGACCTCCCCCGCCACCTCTCCCAGCACTCCGGCGGGATGGTGATCTCGGCCCGGCCGCTGGTGGAGCTCGTGCCCGTGGTGCCGGCCGCATTCCCCGGTCGCCAGCTCTGCCAGTGGGACAAGGACTCCTGTGCCGACGCCGGCTTCGTGAAGATCGACCTGCTGGGCCTCGGCATGCTCTCGGCCGTCGAGGAGTGCGTGGACCTGGTCGCCCGCACGAAGGGCGAGTCGGTGGACCTCTCGCGCATCGACTTCCACGATCCCGGGGTCTACGACGAGATCCAGGCCGCCGACACCGTCGGGGTCTTCCAGATCGAGAGCCGCGCGCAGATGCAGAGCCTCCTGCAGACGCGGCCGGAGAGCCTGGAGGACCTCACGGTCCAGGTCGCCCTCATCCGCCCCGGCCCGGTCAGCGGCGGGGCGGTGCACCCCTACGTGCGCCATCGCCGCGCCCTGCGGGACGACCCCGGCTTCCGGATCCCCTACGACCATCCGCTGCTCGCCGAGTGCCTGGAGGAGACGCTCGGCGTCGTGGTGTTCCAGGAGCAGGTGCTCGAGGTGGCGATGGCCCTCGCCGGCTTCTCGCCCGGCCAGGCCGAGGCGCTGCGGCGGGCGATGAGCCGCAAGCGCAGCCGGGAGGCCATGCTCCGGCTCTGGCAGGACTTCCGCGACGGGGCGCGCGAGCGCGGCGTCGACGACGCCACCATCCGCACGGTCTTCGAGAAGCTGGTCGGCTTCTCGAACTTCGGCTTCCCGAAGGCGCACGCGGCGGCCTTCGCCGTCCTCGCCTACCAGAGCGCCTGGCTGCGCCGCCGCCACCCCGCCGAGTTCCTGGCCTCGCTGCTGAACGCCCAGCCGATGGGCTTCTACCCCCCGGCGAGCCTGGTCCGCGACGCGCAGCGCCGCGGGGTGCGGGTGCGCCCGCCGTGCCTCGAGCGCTCGGAGGCCGCGTGCACCGTCGAGGGGGACGGCGGCGTGCGGATCGGGCTGGGCTACGTGCGCGGGGTGGGCGATGCCGCCGAGGCGCTGGTGGCCGAGCGGGCGCGGGGCGGCGCCTTCGCGGACCTGGCCGACCTCGCCGCCCGCAGCGGCCTCACCGGCCGTCAGGTCGCCGCGCTGGTGCGCGCGGGCGCCTGCGACGTGCTCGGCGACTCCCGCCGGGCGATGCTCTGGCAGGCCGGGACCCTCGCCCGCCCCCGCGCCGTCGCGGGCGGAGCCCGCCAGGAGGCGCTCCCGCTGGCGGCCGCCCCGGCGCCTCCGCTCCCGCGCGAGACCCGCATGGAGCGCACGCTCACGGACTACGAGACGATGGGGCTCTCGGTGGGCTGGCACCTGGTCGCGCTCGTGCGCGGGGGCCTTCCGCCGGGGACCCTCACCGCGGCGGAGCTGCGCGAGACCCCGGACGGCACGCGGGTGCGGACGGCGGGCCTCGTCGTCGCCCGCCAGCGGCCGGCGACCGCGCACGGCATCGTCTTCCTGCTCATCGAGGACGAGACCGGCCTGACCAACGTGATCGTCCGCCCGGAGCTCTACGACCGCCGCAGGGCGGTCATCCGCGCGGAGCCGCTCCTGGTCGTCGAGGGGCGGCTCGAGCGGCGCGAGCGCAACCTCAACCTCCTGGCCACGGACATCGCGCGGGTCGAGCCGCCCGCGACCGACCTCCCGGACGTGACCGAGGAGATCCACCGGGTGCGCGCCGCCGCGCCGGCGGGCCAGCACTTCGGCCGCGGCCGCTGAGCCGCAGTCGCCGGCTCAGGCCCCGCGCGCCCTCCCGCAGCGGCCACCGCCAGCGAGCCGCCTGCTCGCCACGGCAGCCACGCGCGCGATGAAGCGGTCGCCGACGGCATCGCCGACGCCCGCGGCCGACCAGCTCATCGCCGCGACCGCCACCGGGCCGCTCTTCAGGTAGACGATCCCGCCGTCGTGCTTCACCTGCCGGGTGAAGCCGGTCTTGTGCGCCGCGAGCACCCCGGGCGGCAGCCCCGCGACGATCTTGCTGCGATCGCGCACGCCGAGCAGCCGCGGCAGGATCTCCGTCCGCACCACGCGCGGCGACACGCCGATGCCCGGAAGCGGTCCCCGCCCCAGCGCGCCACGGTGGACCGCGGTCATCAGCCGCGCCAGCTCGAACGGCGTGGTGACGAAGTTGGTGGCGAGCGCCGGCTGCGCCTCGGCGGTCACGGGGATGTCATCCCTGGCGTCCTCGATGATGTAGGGACGGCGCACGAGCGAGCGCGAGAGCCCCATCGCGCCGAGCGTCTCGGTCACCCGCGCCGCCCCGAGCTCGCCGGAGCTGCCGCCCATGAGCGCGAGCACGCTGTTGGCGGCCCGGTCGCTCGAGTCGAGGATCATCTGGTCGAGCAGCCCGGCGAGGTCCGGCGGCACGCGACCCTGCAGGCGGCGCTCCACGTCGAGCAGGATCGCGGCCTTGAGCGTGCTCGCGGCGGGGAACTGGGCGCCCGCGTTCACGCCCGCGCCGCAGCCGCTCACAAGGTGCTGGACGTAGACCCCACCGATCGCGGGCAGCCCGGCCACCAGGGCCGCCAGATCCCGCTGCAGGCCCGGGTCCACCCGGCCGCCGATCGGCCCGGCGCGCCGCCCCGAGGCCGGAAGCGCCCAGACGACCCGGGTTGCCGTCCACCTCGCGCCGCCGGGCCCGGCGACCCGCAGGCGCACCTCGTGGCGGCCCGGGGCCAGGGGCACCGCCACCCCGCGCGGCCGTCCGGGGAGCCGGAGGCGCCGCACCCTGCGCCCGTCCACGTACGCGTCGAGCCGCGTCGTGCCGCGTCCGACGCGGATCGTAAGGTGCCCGAACGCCACTCCCGGGTTCGTCACGACCGGCTGCGGGGGCGGCGCGAGCATCACGGCCTTGTGCTGCAACGCGGACCGAACTCCTGCAACGAGAGGAGCCGGTGGGCCAGGAAGCACGCAACGAGCCTTGCCGATCCGGAGAACGCTTTTGGTCCCGGCGGACGGTCGGGGGTAGGCTGGCGGCGCCACGGGGTGGGGACTCCGCGGCGGGGGACTAAAGAGACGGGGAGCGGGTGCCGATGACGGGTCTGAGCACCAACGCGTCGCATTTCGCATGGCCAAGGAGGCGCCGAGTGAACCAGACGACCGTTCGTTGCCGGACATCGCGACGCATCCCTCTCGGCCCGGCGGCCCTCGCCGGCCTCGCCGCGGGTGCGCTCCTGGCGGCGCTTCCCGCCGTCGCCGCTCCCAGCCAGACCGAGCAGCAGCTTCTGGGTGCCATAAACAAGACCAGGCTGCAG
>DATFWK010000146.1:0-8633 GCA_035259345.1 Miltoncostaeaceae bacterium
TCCCGCACGAGGGCCTCGAGCGGGGGGATCGCCTCCGGCGCCCGCGCGTGCGCCAGCGCCACGCGGAGCGGGCGATCGGGATCGGAGCGCTCGGCCAGGATCTCGCCCATCGCGGCGAGCGCCTGCTCGGGGCTGCGCACCCTGCGGTACGGGCGGACCTCGCCGTCGGCGATCTCCAGGACCGGGCGCAGCCCGAGGAGGTTCCCGACCAGCGCCCGGGCACGGCCGATACGCCCGCCGCGGCGGAGGTACTCCAGCGTCTCGACCGTGAAGACCGTCGCCTGCGAGCGGCGGAAGAGCTCGACGAGCATCTCGACGCCGCTGAGCGTCGTCCCGCGCTCGAGGTGGGCCTGGACGCGTCGCACGAGCAGGCCGAGCTGGAAGGAGATCGCCTCGGTCTCGATGACGGCGATGCGCGCCGGGTCCACCTCCGCGGCGGCGCGACGGCCGATCTCCGCCGTCGCGGACATCTTCCGGTTCATGTGCAGCACGACGGCCGTCTCGTACCGCTCGAGCGCCTCCGCGTAGGCCTCGACCAGCTCGCCGAGCGCAGGCGCGGCGGTGGTCGGCATCGCGCCCCCCGCCGTCAGGCGCGCGTAGAACGCATCGGCGTCCAGGTCGATGCCGTCCCGGAAGGACTCCGTCCCGAAGCTCACCGGCACGGGCACGACGACGACGTTGGCTGCTCGCGCCTCGGGCGGCAGGTCTGACGCCGAGTCGGTGATCAGCGCGGTGCGCCCCGCGTCGAGCTGCGTCGCGCCGTCGAGCGCCGCGGCCGTCGCGCCCCGCCGGGCGATGCGCGCGGCACGTGCTGCCTCCTGCCGGTGCATGTCGTCCACGTTGACGTCCGAGACCACCGCGACGGCCTCGGCCAGCCCGATCGCGCGATCCGGCTCGTCGGTGTGGAGATGGATCTTGGCCTCGTCGCGATCGCCCATCACGAGCAGGCTGTCGCCCAGCGGCGTGAGGTCGTCCTCGAGCACCGCGAGGTCGACCGTCGCGGCGCGGACGACGAACGAAGTGCAGAAGCGGAACTCGGACGGCTCGTGCTCCGCGGCCACGACCGCCGGCGCCGGGCCGCCGGCCGTCGAGCCCACCGAGTGCCCGGACAGGCTCGCGCCGATCCCCTCCAGGATCAGGACGACGGCGAGGCCGCCAGAGTCCACCACGCCGGCCTCCGCGAGCTGGGGGAGCGTCGTCCGGGTCCCCGCCAGGGCGAGGCGGCCGGCGTCGAGGGCCGCGGCGATGACCTCGTCGAGCGAGGCCCCGCCGGCCGACTCGGCCCCCTCGGCCATCGCCCGGATGACGGTGAGCATCGTGCCCTCGACCGGGTCCCGCACGCCCTCGTAAGCCATGTCCGACGCGCGGCGCAGGGCGTGGGTGAGCCGGCGCCCGTCCAAGCCGGCGCGGCCCATCCCGTCGACGGCCCCCCGCACCATCTGCGACAGGATCATTCCGCTGTTCCCCCGGGCGCCGAGCAGCGCGGCGCGGGCCATCGCCTCGCCCCGCTCGACGGCGGGCGCGCCCCGACAGGCGCGCGTCGCCTGCTCGATCGCCCGCGCCGTGAGCAGCATGTTCGTCCCGGTGTCGCCGTCGGCGACGGGGAAGACGTTGATGTCGTTAATCTCCTGCGCCCGCCGCTCGAGCAGCGCGCACGCCGCGGCGACCGCGTCCAGCAGTCGATCCCCACCGTTCGCCGACGGGTCGGGCCCGGTCACCGGGCAGAGCATCGCAGAGCGGCCCGGCGAGTCGTGCCGCGATGCCGTTGCCACTGAGCGCCAACTGAGCAAGGGTGGGCCTGATGCTCATGGACGCCCTCAGCCCCGCGCAGCAGGCGCGGACGGCCGCCTGGGCCGAGGAATGGATCGCGCGAGGCGGTCCGACCGGCCAGGCGGACTGGGCGCGGTTCGAGGAGGCGGCCCGGCGCTGCTACGAGCTGGCCGGGCTGCGGTGGCACGGGAACGTGGTCCGCTACGACTCCCCGCTCGCCCTCGCCAAGGCCGCGCCGGCGGTCGGGCACTACGCCGATGTCCCCGGGCTGACCAGGCACGAGCGGTTCTGGACGGACGTCTGGCAGCGTGCCTTCGGCGCGGCGTCCTTCGGCGTGTGGCAGAGCCATGACATCACCGCGGAGGTCCGGCGGCTCGTGAGCGAGGCGGTCCGGCGGCAGGTCCGCGACGAGGTCTGGCGGCCGGTCCACGAGCGGACCGGCCTGGCCGACGTCGTCTACCACCAGCTCATCGACCTCGAGCGCCGGTCCCGCGTGAAGTGGGCGCATCCGGCTTCCCGGACCTGGGTGGCCGACGCGGCGAGCCTCAGCTTCTTCCGGGATGTCGGCGGGCTCGAGCTTCCCGCCGGCATGTGGGAGCGCCTGGAGGCCCTCGCGGCCGCGTGCACGTCGGCCTGCATGTGGTGGTCGACACGGCGTGTCGTCGGCGTCTGCGACCCGCCGGTCGCGATCCACCGTGACGATGCCGGCCGGCTCCACCACGCCGAGGACAGGGCGATCGAGTGGCCCGACGGCTGGGGGATCTACTCCTGGCACGGGACGACGGTCGACCGCTGGGTCCTCGCGCGGCCGCTCGAGCGGATCTCCGCCGGGACCCTCGCGATCGAGCCCAGGGTCGAGTTCCGGCGCGTGCTCTCCGAACGGCTCGGCCGGGAGCGGCTGCTCTGGATCATGGGCGCGGCCGAGCTGCACTCGGACGACTACGGCGTGCTCTGGGACGCGCGCCGCCTCCCGGGCATGACCGTCGACCGCTGCCGCTGGGTCGAGGTCGTCGACGCCTCACCCGAGCCGATCGGCTCGGACCTCCCACCGCTCGACGCCGCCTGGGCGCAGCGCCTGCGCGCGATGACCGGCGCGGGCCCGCTGCCCGGCCGGCGCTACCGGCGCTACCTCATCCCGGTCTCGACCGAGCCCCGGACGGCGCGCGCGGCCGTGGCCTGGTCGAACCGGATGCCCGAGGACGAGTGGGACTTCGGGCGTATGCAGGGCATATCCTGATCCGCGGGACCAGAAGGAGCGCATCATGACCATCATCAGACAGGGCGACGTGACCCTCATCCGGGCGGCGGCGCTCCCCGGAGGAACGACGGAGCGGGCGCGATCGGAGGTGACCCTCGCGGAGGGCGAGTCGACGGGCACCGCGCACGTGGCGTCCGGGCCGGTCGTGGAGCACGTTCACGACGATGGCCTCGAGGTCCGGTTCCTCGAGGTGCTCGCCGGCGGCGGGCTCCTGACCCACACCGGCCCCGGCGCTCATCACGACACGCTCGACGTTCCGCCCGGCATCTGGGAAGTCCGCGTCGCGCGGGAACAGGATTTCTACGAGGGAGCCCCGCGCCTGGTCGCGGACTGAGCGGCAGTTCACCAAGATGATCAGGATCCCGGGGGACGGGGCGGGATCCAGGCCCGACCCATCCGGCCGGGTGACGTTTCAGCGCGGGATCCGCGAGGGAATCGGGACTGGGCAGGTTCATGACGGGAAATGACGCCGTGGAGCACCTGGTCATCACACAGGGCGAGAAGAGCGGTGCCCCGGTGCTGCGGCTCGAGGGGGGGCTCGACCTGCTCTCGCTCCGCGTGCTCGAGGACGCGCTCGCGGCCATCCCGCCCCCCACCAGCGAGGTGATCCTGGACATGCGGGCGCTGGAGTTCATCGACTCCAGCGGCGTCCGCTGCCTCCTCCAGCAGGACACCGCGCGCCGGGAGCGGGGCGGCTCGCTCGCCTTCGTGGCCTCGCCGGACGGGACGTTCGCCCGCACCGTGCGGCTGCTCAGGCTCTGGGACCGGTTTCAGATCCGCGAGGACGACACAACGCCAACCTGACCCGCCGGGGAGCGCGGCTGTGATCACCTTCGAGCCGGCGATAGAGTCGCGGTCATGATGGACGCGCTGGCCGGCAGCGTCGACCGCCTCGCCGATCGGTCGAGCACGCGGATCACCGAGCTCGAGGCCGCCGAGCGGGCCCGTCTCGGGAACGCGGGCGCGCTGCAGACGTTCGCCGTGGCCCGCATCCGCTTCGAGGCCGCGGGCTCGCGGCTCTGGGTCGCCTACCTCACGCTCTGGGTCGGGCTGTTCGAGGGCATGCGGCGCTAGCGCCCCGCCGGCGGAGCGGCGGGGCCCGGGCTATGCGGGGGCTGGTCGCGCCGCCTGCTGCTGAGGCCTGATCCAACGGGCGCGGACCGCGATGGCCGCGACGATGACGCCGAAGATGAAGCCGCCCACATGGGCGAAGAACGCCACGCCGCCACCCCTGGATGTGGCGCTGAAGATGCCGAAGTTCCCCTCGACCAGCTGGTAGAGGAACCAGAAGCCGAGGAAGAACCACGCCGACACCCGCACCGGGAAGATCACCACCAGGCCGGTGACCTGCGCGGTGGGGTAGAGGACGAAGAAGGCCCCCAGCACGGCGGCGATCGCGCCGCTCGCTCCGAGGTTGGGCGTGCGCGCCTCGGCGACGGTCCCGAACGCGAGCGTCATCAGCGTCTGGGTCAGCATCGCCGCGAGGCCGCCGGCGAAGTAGAAGATGAGGTACCAGATGTGGCCGAAGGCGTCCTCGACGTTCTTCCCGAAGACGACGAGGAACAGCATGTTGCCGAGGATGTGGTCCCAGCTTCCGTGCATGAACATCGCGGTGATCCAGCTGATGCCCCACGGCTCGGGGCCATGGCACGAGCCGTTCACCGTGCACGGATAGAACGACGCGTGGGCGACGGACCGGTCGAGGTGGGGGAGCTCGTAGAAGAGCCAGACCCCGAAGTTCGCCAGGACGATCGCGAGGTTGACGAACGGGAACCGCAGCGACCGCAGGCCGTCCGAGAGCGGGAGCACGCCGCGACCCTACCTGCTGCCGGTCACCTCAAGGAGGAATGCGTCGAGCCCGCCGCGGGCCGCGCGCCGTGCAGCAGGAGCACCGAGCGCGGACCGACGGCCAGCTCGGCGGCCGGATCGACCGCACGCCCGGCATCGGCCGGGTCCGAGGTGTCCACGGCCACCGTCCACGACATGGGCCGCGCGACGCCCGGCAGTCGGACGGCGAGGCGCTCCCACCAGGCGTTGAGCACGAGCAGGAACGGGTCGTCGAAGGCGTCGCCCTCGTCCGCGAGCCCGCTCAGGCCCACGACGACCGCGCGGGCGTAGCCGGCCGCCCAGTCGTCCGGGCCCATCAGCGCGCCGTCAGGGCGGAACCACCCGATGTCGGCCCTGGTGCCGCCCGTGGCGGCGGGGCCGCGGAGGAACCGGCGCCGGCGGAAGACCCGGTGGTCGCGGCGCAGGCGGCAGAGATCGGCGACGAACGCCGAGAGGTCGGCCTCGCCCTCCCGTGCCGACCAGTCGAGCCAGGTCAGCGGGCCGTCCTGGCAGTAGGCGTTGTTGTTGCCCGCCTGCGTGTGCCCGAGCTCGTCGCCGCCCAGGATCATGGGCACCCCCTGGGACAGGAGCAGCGTGGCGAGCAGGTTCCGCCGCTGCCGCGCGCGCAGGCCGAGGACGGCGGGATCTGCGGTCGGCCCCTCGACGCCGCAGTTCCAGCTGCGGTTGTCGTCCGTCCCGTCGCGATTGCCCTCGCCGTTCGCCTCGTTGTGCTTGCGGTCGTACGCGACGAGGTCCGCGAGCGTGAAGCCGTCGTGCGCGGTTACGAAGTTGATCGAGGCCGTGGGCCGGCGGCCGCCCTGCCCGTAGAGGTCGCTCGAGCCCGTGAGGCGGGTGGCGAGATCCGGCACGGTCTCCGGCACGCCGCGCCAGAAGTCGCGCACCGTGTCGCGGTACATGCCGTTCCACTCGCTCCAGCCGGGCGGGAAGTCGCCCACCTCGTAGCCGCCCCAGCCGGTGTCCCACGGCTCGGCGATCAGCTTGACCCGCGAGAGGACCGGGTCCTGGCCCACGGCCTGGAGGAAGGCCGAGTGCGGGTCGAAGTCGCTCTCGGCGCGGCCGAGGCTCGCAGCAAGGTCGAAGCGGAACCCGTCCACGTGCATCTCCTCGACCCAATACCGCAGGGAGTCCATGACGAGGCGCAGGGCGGGCGGGCGGTGGGTGTCCACCGTGTTGCCGCAGCCGGTGTCGTCCACGTAGCTCCGCAGGTCGTCGGTCAGCCGGTAGTAGGCGGCGTTGTCGATGCCCCGGAAGCAGAGCGTGGGGCCGTCGGCACCGCCCTCGGCGGTGTGGTTGAAGACGACGTCGAGGATCACCTCGAGGCCGGCCGCGTGCAGGGCCCGCACCATTCCCTTGAACTCGACGACCTGCGCGCCGCGGTCGCCCGATGCCGAGTACTCGTTGTGCGGCGCGAAGAAGCCGATCGACTGGTAGCCCCAGTAGTTCTCGAGCCCTCGAGCCGCGAGCGCCTCGTCGTGCACGAACTGGTGCACCGGCATCAGCTCGACCGCCGTGACCCCGAGGCGAACGAGGTGCTCGAGCGCGGCCGGGTGGCCGAGCCCGGCGTACGTGCCGCGGAGGGCCTCGGGGACGCCAGGGTGGAGGCGGGTGAAGCCCTTCACGTGCAGCTCGTAGACGATCGAGTCGGCGAGGGGCGTGGCCGGCGGCCCGTCGTTACCCCAGTCGAAGTCGTCCGCCCAGACGACCGACCGCGGCACGTACGGCGCCGAGTCGTCGTCGTCGGGGCGGCCCGGATCTCCCGCCGCCGCGCCGTGGACGGCCTGGTGCCAGCGCACCCCGCCCGCGACGGCACGGGCGTAGGGGTCGAGGAGGAGCTTGGCCGGGTTGCACCGCGCTCCGGCCGCCGGGTCCCAGGGGCCGTGCACCCGGTAGCCGTACCGCGTCCCCGGTCCGACCCCCTCGACCCGGCCCTCCCAGCGGTAGCCCTCCGCCGCCCGCAGCGCGAGGCGGTGCTCGGCCCCGGTCTCGTCGAACAGGCACAGGTCCACGTCCTCCGCGACGCTGCTGAACACGGCGAAGGCCGTGCCGCTCCCGTCGGGCCGGGCGCCCAGCGCCGCCGGCGAGGACACGGGCGCGGCGGCGGCCCGGGCGGCGGGCACGGCGGCCGCGCTCACGAGGCCTCCTCCCGCGTCCTGGAGAGGAGCACGACGAGGTCCGCCACCAGCCCGGTCCATCCGGTCTGGTGCGACGCCCCCAGCCCCCTCCCGTCGTCGCCGTGGAAGTACTCGTGGAAGAACAGCGAGTCGCGCCAGGCGGGGTCGGTCTGGAAGCGCTCCATGCCGCCGAACACCGGCCGGCGTCCCTCGCCGTCGGGGAGGAAGATCCCGACGAGGCGCTGCGCGAGGTCGAGCGACACCTCGCGCAGGCTGCGCTGCGCTCCGGAGCCCCGCGGGTACTCGACCGTGTACCGGTCGCCCAGATGCCGGTGGTAGCGCAGGAGCGCATCGATCAGCAGGGAGTTGACCGGGAACCAGACCGGCCCGCGCCAGTTCGAGTTGCCGCCGAAGAGCGCGGTGGTCGATTCCGCGGGCTCGTAGTCGACGGTGGCCGTCACCCGCCCGTCCTGCCAGATCTCGAACGGCCGTCCGCGGTACGCCGCCGAGAGCGCCCGGACGCCGTGGGGTGAGAGGAACTCTTGCTCGTCGCCGAGGCGCTCGAGCACGCGAGGCAGGCGGTCGAGCCCGACGAGCGCGAGCAGGATGGGCTGGCCGCCGCTCGCGTCGAGCCGGATCGCCGTCCGGAACTCGGGCCGATGGTCGAGGAAGTCGAGCACGCGCCTCCGGAAGTCGTCGAGGCGCCTGACGAGCGACCCGTCGCCGACCCCCACCGCGTACAGCGGGATGAGGCCCGTCATGGACCGCGCGCGCACCGGCCAGCGGACGCCGTCGGACAGGCGCCGGATCTGGTCGTAGTAGAAGCCGTCCGCCTCGTCCCACAGGCCCTGCTCGTTCATCGCGTGCTGGATCAGCGTGAAGTGCTCGAAGAACTTCACCGCGACGTCCTCGTAGGCCGGGTCGTGGCTCGCGAGCACCAGCGCCATCTCGAGCATGCTCAGGCAGTACAGGGCCATCCAGCCGGTGCCGTCGGCCTGCTCGAGGATGAGCCCGGCCGGCAGCGCCGACGAGCGGTCGAACGGCCCGACGTTGTCCATGCCGAGGAAGCCGCCGCCGAAGAGGTTGTCGCCCTCGGGGTCCTTGGCGTTCGCCCACCACGTGAACCCGAGCAGCATCTTGTGGAAGACACGCTCGAGCCACTCGTAGTCCCGGCGTCCGTCGATGTCGAAGACCCGCAGGGCGGAGAGGGCGTGCACCGGCGGGTTGACGTCGCCGAAGTCCCACTCGTAGGCCGGGAGCTGCCCGTTCGGGTGCATGTACCACTCGCGCGTGATCAGCCTGAGCTGCTCCTTCGCGAAGGCCGGGTCGACGTGGGCGAGCGTGCTGCAGTGGAAGGCCAGGTCCCACGCGGCGTACCACGGGTACTCCCACTTGTCCGGCATCGAGATGACGTCGCTGTTGCTCAGGTGGCGCCAGGCGGCGTTGCGCCCGGTGCGGCGCTGGGCCGGGGGCGGCGGGCCGGCCGGGTCGCCGCCCAGCCAGCGGGACACGTCGTAGTTGTAGAACTGCTTGCTCCAGAGCATCCCGCCGAAGGCCTGGCGCATGACGTGCGCCTCCTCCGGGGTCGCCCGGGGCGCGATCCCCGCGTAGAACTCGTCCGCCTCGCGCTCCCGCGCCGAGAGCGT
>DATFWK010000147.1:0-3668 GCA_035259345.1 Miltoncostaeaceae bacterium
AGCCATCGCCCGATCGGGTCGGCGAGCGCGACCAGGCCATCGTCGACGAGCAGCATGAGCGCTGCGGCGACGATCGGCTTGGTGATGGAGGCGATGCGGACGATCGAGCCGGGCTCGATCTCGCCGGCGGCGGCGACCTCGACCTCGTCCCCGCGCGCGACGAGGGCGGCGGCCCCCGGCGCGGCACCGTTAGCGACGGCCGCGTCGAGCATCTGCTGAAGCAGGCTCACCCGGGACCTCCCGAGCGCTACAGGCCGATGGCGTGGAACCCGGCGTCCACGTAGAGCACGTGGCCGGTGACCGCCGAGGCCAGCGGGGAGACCAGGAAGAGCGCGGCATCGGCGACCTCCTCGGCCGTGATCTCGCGCCGCAGCGGCGAGCGGCCCGCAGCGGCCTCGGCCATCTCGGTGAAGCCGGGGATCCCGCGGGCTGCGAGCGTGCGCACCGGGCCGGCCGAGACGGCGTTGACCCGGATCCCCGCCTCGCCCAGGTCCCACGCGAGGTAGCGGACCATCGACTCAAGGGCAGACTTGGCGACGCCCATCACGTTGTAGCCGGGCACGGCCCGCTGGGCCGCCAGGTAGCTGAGCGTCACGATCGCCCCGCCGCCCCGGGCGCGCATGTGCGGCTCGGCCAGGCGGGCCAGCGAGGTGAGCGAGTAGCTCGAGATCTCGAGCGCCGTGCGGAAGCCCTCGAGCGAGGTGTCGACGTACCGGCCGCCCAGGTCCTCCGCCTGGGCGAAGGCGACCGCGTGGACGAGGATGTCGAGGCCGCCGAGCTCCCCCGCCGCCCGCGCGACGGCCGCGCCGGCCTGACTGTCGTCGGTCACCTCGAGCGCCATGGTCGGCGCCGGATGGCCCAGCTCGCCGGCAAGGCGCTCGACGTCGCGCTGGGTGCGCTCGTTCTGGAACGTGAGCGCGCACCGCGCCCCCGCGGCATCCAGCCGGCGGGCGATGGCCCAGGCGATGCTCCGCTTGTTGGCGACCCCCACGACCAGCGCGGTCCGGCCGTCGAGCAGCCCCTCCGCCACACGCTCTCCTCTCCTCGGGCGGGCGACACTAACAATCGGGGACTGATCCCCTCCCTCTCCGCGGCCGAATGCTTCACCATGTATGGCTGGATGCCAGCCGCGCGCGCACGCCCCCGCATCGTCGGCCTGCTGCTCGTCTTCCTCGCGGCAATCGCCGTGGCGGCGCCGAGCGCGATGGCCCACGCGGTGCTCCTCATCGGCCAGACGACGCCGGCCCCGGACGCGCAGCTCGCGACGGCGCCCGCCCAGCTGCGGCTGAGCTTCAACGAGCCGATCCAGCTCCTGCGCGCCCAGGACGTCTCGGTCGTGGACCAGACCGGCAAGAACATCCAGACGGGGCCGGCGCGGATCTCGCCGACGGACGCCCTGGTCATCGAGGCGCCGCTCAACCGCAACGCCCCGCCCGGCACCTACACGGTGCGCTTCCGGATCATCTCCGCCGACGCGCACGTGGTCGACGGGGCGTACGTCTACGGGGTCGGCGGAGGGCCGCTCGGGCCGCCGTTCCTCGGGGGCGGCGTGGGGGGCGGGCCCAAGGAGACCGGCGTCTGGGCGACCAGCGCGCGCTTCGTCGAGCTCATCGGCCTCGGCGGCCTGGTGGGCCTCATGGCCTTCCGCTGGCTCGTCTGGCGTCCCGCGGTCACCCGCCGGCGCGACCTCCCGCCGGGGGAGCGCCGGGCCGCGCTCCTCTGGTACCGCGACCTGCACTGGGTGGCCTTCGGCGTGCTCGCGGTGGTCTCGATGATCGCCGAGGGGTACATCCTGGTGGTCAAGAGCGCGAGCGCGCTCGGCACCGGGGTCGGCTCGGCGCTGACCGACCCGAGCGGCATCAGCCGCGTGCTCGCCGACAGCCGCTTCGGCTCGCTGCTGCAGCTGCGGGCCGCGCTCCTGTTCGGCCTGTTCGCGCTCGGCGTCTGGGAGTTCCTGGCCGAGTCGTCGGACGACGAGGAGCGCGACCCGGCCCCGGCCGGCCGGCCAATCCCGACCCTGATCATGGCCGCGCTCGGCGTCGCGACGGTCACCGTCATCTCCTACCAGGGGCACGCCTCGCAGGCGCCTGCGCACCTGCTGTCGATCGCCGCGGACACGATCCACGTCCTCTCGGTGGCGACCTGGATCACGGGCCTTGCGCTCGTCGCGGCGGCCATGCTGCGGCTGCCGAAGGTGGCGCCCGAGGCCGGCCCCACGATCGCGGCCGACACGCTCACGCGCTTCTCGGCGGTGGCCCTGGTCGTCGTGACCCTCGCGATCCTGACCGGCGTGGCGCGCTCCATCGGCGAGCTCTCCGACCCGGCGCAGCTGTGGAACACGGCCTACGGCCGCAGCATCATCTACAAGATCCTGCTGCTGTGTCCCATCGCGTACCTCGCCATGCGGAACCGCCGGGTGGTCACGGCGCTCCACCGCGTGCGGCGTCCCAACATGCCGACGCTGCGCATGGTGCGCCGCTCGGTGGCGCTCGAGCTCACGATCGCGATCGCGATCGTGGTCGTCGCCTCGGTGCTCGTCGCACAGGTCCCGCCGCGGGTCTGAGCGTTTAAACTCCCGGCCGCATGGAGCTCCTGCTGCTGCGCCACGGGACCGCGGAGGAGGCCGGGCCGAAGACGGGGTTCCGCGACGAGCCGCGCGAGCTGACGCCGGACGGGCGCCGGCGCATGCGCGAGGCGGCGGCGGGGATGTCGGCGCTCGGCCTCGCACCCGAGGTCGTGCTCACAAGCCCGCTCGCGCGATGCCTCCAGACCGCCGAGATCGTCTGCGAGGCGCTCGGTGGCGAGCCCATCCCGGACGACCGCCTGCGGCCGGGGATGTCACTCGACGACCTCTCCGAGGCCCTCGGCGAGACCGAGGAGGCGGCGCAGGTGCTGGTCTGCGGGCACGAGCCGAGCATGTCCCTGGTCACGGCCGACCTGATCGGCGGCGGCGACCTCGACTTCAAGAAGGGCGGACTTGCGGTGGTGGCGCTCGAGAGCGTGCGCCTGAACGGGGCGACGCTGCTGGGGCTCTATCCGCCCCGCGCGCTGAGGCGCCTGGGCCGCTGAGGGCCCGCCCGCCCCGGCCGCCTCACATCGGCGGCATCGGCGAGAGCGAGCGGTGGAAGAGGGGCCGCAGCTCCTCCGGCAGGACCTCGTCGGCCGCCTCGACCACCCGGACCACGAGCGCGTGGCGCTGGTCCCGCGCGGTCTCGGCGATCGCGGTCCACCCGGCCTGCTCGGTCTCGCGCTGCACGGCCAGGTCGGCCATCGTCATCGCGATCTTCTCGACGATGAGAGGGCTCGAGAGCTGATGATGGGCGTCGACCAAGGCGATCAGGCGGATCCAGCCCTGGTGCCCATGGTCCCGCACCTGGCGCGACCACTCGGGGGAGAAGTGCGGCTCGAGCTCGGTGAGGAGCACGTCCCAGGCCGGGGTGCTCATACCTTCGACAGCAGCTCGGCCTTCTTCGCCTGGAACTCCGCCTCCGTGATGACGCCCTTGTCGCGGAGGTCCGCCAGCCGCTCGAGCTGCTTGAGGGGGTCGGCGTCGCGGTGCCCCCCGCGGCCGCCCCAGCCGAGATCGCGGGCGGTGTCCATGAAGAGCTGGGTCGCCTGATCCCAGAGCTTCGCGAGATCCTCGCCGATCTCGCGGGCGATACGGCCGA
>DATFWK010000148.1:0-2325 GCA_035259345.1 Miltoncostaeaceae bacterium
CTGGTGATCGATCGCGTCGACTTCCCCTACGCGCGCTCGGTGCTGGACGTGCAGGCCTGGGGCAGCCTGCTGGTCCTCGCCGCGCTCGGCGCGATCGTCTGGTCGCTCGCGCGCCGGCGGCGCGCCTTCGCCTTCGGCGCGATCTGGTTCCTGCTGACGCTCGCGCCCGAGTCGAGCTTCTTCCCGCTCGCCGAGCCGGTGAACGAGCACCGGCCCTATCTCGCGATGCTTGGGCTGGCGACGATCGCCGCGCTCGGCCTCTGGCTCGCGGCCGGGTTCGCGGCGCGGCGGCTGGCGGCGCCGGCGCCGTGGCCGTTCGCGGTCGTGGTCACGTTCGTCGTGACGCTGCTCGGCGCAACCACGCACGCGCGCAACGAGGTGTGGCGGGACGACCTCCGCCTCTGGCTCGACGCCACCGAGAAGGCGCCCCGCAACGCGCGCGCCTGGATGAACGCCGGACACGCCGCCCTCACGCGCGGCGACCTCGCGCAGGCACGAACGCTGCTCCTGGAGGCCCACCGACTGAGCCCCTGCTACGCCTATGTCCAGCTCAACCTGAGCGCGCTGGCCGCACGGGAAGACGCCGCCGCGTCACTCCGCTGGGCCGACGAGGCGGTGCGCTGCAACCCGGGGCTGGCCCTGGCGCGGGTCAGTCGGGCCGAGGCGCTCGAGCGCATTGGACGGGTCGACGAGGCCCTCGCGGAGTATCGCGAGGCGACACGGCTGGACGCGGTCCATGCGGGAGCGTGGCTGGGCCAGGGACGCCTGCTCGAGCAGCGCGGCGAGTGGGCGACAGCCGCGGCGGCGTACGACGCCGCCGCGAGCGCCGACTCCACCAGCACGGAGGCGCGCATGCGCGCCGGCCTGTTGTATGCCTACCGCCTCGGCGACAGCGCCACGGCGATCGAGCGCTATCGGGCCGTGCTCGCGCTCGATCCGGCGCACTATGGCGCCCACTACCAGATCGCCGTGGCGCTCTTGGCGGCAGGACGCCGCGACGAGGCGATCGCCGCCTGGAGCCGCTTCACGCCGCTGGCGGCGGCCATCGGCGATCAGGCCTCGATCGACGGTGCGCCCGCGGAGCTACGCGCGGCGCGTTGAGCATGCTGCCTCAGGGGGTGACGACGTTCTCGACGGTGACCACGATCAGCTGACTGAAGTCCGCCTCGCCGTCCGTGTCGTTGGTCTGACACGAAACCGAGAATGCGTCATTGCCGCCGACGGTCGCGGTGGCCATCAGCGTCATTGGACGGATCGCCCCCGCGCCGACGTTGGCGTCGTTCGAGTCGATCGAGGTGGAGTTTTGCAGGAGGTCGCACATCACGACCAGGTTGCCACCGCCCTTGTTGGTCGCCTGCAGCTTGGCCATCACGACGTACTTGCCGGGACCCGGCGAGAACGGACCCGCCACCACGCCTGGAAGGCCCACGGACACCTTGGACTTCTGCCACGCGGTTGCCGTGCCCGGGGCGCCCTTCGGCCCCGTGGGCCCGACGTCACCCTGAGGTCCGAGCGGCCCCCGGTCACCCTGCACACCTTGCGGACCCTGCGTGCCCGTCTGGCCGATCGGTCCGGTGCCACCGGTCGGTCCCATGGGCCCCGTGGGTCCGACGTCGCCCTTATCGCCGGTGGGGCCGCGGTTGCCGGTCAGACCGGTTGGACCCCCTGGACCCATCGGACCCGTCGGACCAAGCGCTCCCTGCGGTCCAACTGGACCGGTGCCGCCCTGCGGGCCGACGTCACCCCGAGGTCCGCTCGGACCGACGGGTCCCTGCACGCCGATGGGACCCACAGGACCGACCTCGCCCTGCGGCCCCATCGGTCCTTGGGACCCCTGGTCGCCAGTCGGACCCACCGGGCCGATCGGACCCATCGGCCCGGTCGGCCCTGGCGGCCCGTCCGGCGGTCCTGGCGGACCGGTCGGCCCCTGCGCGCCGGGAGCACCCGGATTGCCCGCGGCTCCCTGGGGGCCCTGCGGTCCGGGATCGCCCTGCGCCCCGTCCTGGCCTGACGGCCCGGCCGGTCCCTCGCTGCCGGACAGCCCGAGCGACCCGACGTCGACCTCGGTCTCCTTCTTGGCGCAGAACCCGATGCGGACGTAGAGCGCGCCGTTCTTCCGCTGGCACAGCACCCGGGAGACCTGGGCATCCGCGTCGCGGGCCGCGCCCAGGATCGCCGCGGCAAACGAGACCACCAGGCAGGCTCCGATCGCCGACTTGCTCGCTCCGTCCATGTCGCGCCGTCTGGCGCAGCATGCGACTACCCAACCGGACGGCCTCGGGTCAATCGGTCCTTGGTCTGATTGGCAGATGCGTGGTTGACTTC
>DATFWK010000149.1:0-2163 GCA_035259345.1 Miltoncostaeaceae bacterium
CCGCGGTCGAGGTCCTCCAGGTTGCGCGCCCCGAAGGCGACCGTCGCCGCGTCGAAGCGGCCGTCCTCGAAGGGCAGCTCCAGCGCGTCGCCGGCGACGAAGCGGACCTCGGGGTGGGTCGCCCCCTTCGCACGCGCCCGCGCCAGCATCGCCTCGGAGAAGTCCAGGCCGATCACGTCGCCGCGCGGGCCGACCCGGTCGGCGAGATCCAGGGCCAGCTCGCCCGTGCCGGTGCACAGGTCGAGCGCGGAGCCGCCGATCGCCAGGTCCGCGGCCGCTGCGGCCGCCTGGCGCCAGCGCCGGTCGAGCCCCAGGCTCATGAGCCGGTTCAGAAGGTCGTAGCGCGGGGCGATGCGGTCGAACATCGCCCGCACGTCGGCCGCCGGCAGGCGCGCGGGGGGCGGCCCCGCGGCGGCGGTCACGGGCGGTCCTCGGCGAGGGCCCCGGCGGGGCGCTCCCCCCGCCAGCGCCGGGAGAGGTCGTGCTCGACGCCGAGGTGGTCGAGCGCACGGGCGACGACGAAGTCGACCAGGTCGTCGACCGTGGCGGGCAGGTGGTAGAAGCCGGGCGCCGCCGGAAGCACGATGGCGCCGGCGCGCGTCACGGCGAGCATGTTCTCAAGGTGGACCGGGGAGAGCGGCGTCTCGCGCACCACCAGCACCAGGCGCCTGCGCTCCTTCAGGGCGACGTCCGCGGCACGGTGGATCAGGTTGTCCCCGGTGCCGTGGGCGATCGTGGCGAGCGAGGACATCGAGCAGGGCGCGACGAGCACGGCCTGGGGCCCCGAGGACCCGGAGGCATCGCGCCCGGCGATGTCGCGCGGGTCGATCGCCTCGACCGGGCCCGGCCCGTGTGCATAGGCGTCGAGCAGGCGGGTGACGACGGCATCCGCGCCGATCGTGGGGCGCGGCCCGAGCCCCAGGAGCTCGTGCGCGACGACCTGGGCGCCGGCCGGGCTCGCGCAGAGCGCAACCTCGCATCCGGCCGCCGAGAGCGCCCGCAGGGCGTGCGCGCCGTAGACGGCCCCGCTCGCCCCGGTGATGCCCAGGAAGATCCGCATCTGGCGGATGCTAGCCGTCGGCCTGCTCCGGCCGGAGCCTCGGTAACCATCCGGTGACGAAGGCCACGCCGCCACGCCGCCCGACGGCTACTTGTACTTCGTGCCCAGCCCCTCGAGCAGCGTCGCGAGGTCCTGAAGCTGCTGCGGCGTCAGGCTCGCGAAGCTCGGCATGATCGACCCCGGCGATTTCGACCGTGGGTTCTTGAGGTGCGCGATCTGCCAGTCGATGCCGCGATTCTTGGCCCCCTCGTTTGAGAGGTTCGGGCCGATGTTGCCGCCGGTGCCGCCGATCGTGTGGCAGTTCAGGCAGCCGTTGGCGAGCACGAGCGTTTCTCCCGCCAATGCAGCCGTGTCGCCTGCCGGGATGGTGATCGGGAGCTTCTGGATGTTCCCGGCCCCCTCCGGCGCGGTCGCCCCCTTGTAGGTCAGGAAGGCGAGGAACCAGATGACCGCGATCGCCGTCACGATCGAGAACGGCCGCTTCCAGATGCGCCGCTCGGGGCCGCGATCCAGGAACGGCCACAGGAGCAGGAGCCCCATCAGGATGTTCGGGATCACGAACGTCGCCATGATCACCGGCCGCAGGGCGTCCTGGTTCTTGAAGATGCGAAGCAGGTCGAAGAGGAAGAGGAAGTACCACTCCGGCCGCGGGACGTAGGTGGTGGTGGTCGGGTCCACCTTCGTGCCGACCTCGACCGGCACCCAGAGGGCCAGCGCGATCACGATGGCGATCGCGACCCCGGCGACGATCAGGTCCTTGTAGACGGCGTACGGGAAGAACGGCTTGCCGTCGGCCTTCGCCGCCGCGTAGTCCCGCTTGTAGGCGTTCTTCTGAGCCCGGTTCACGAATCGTGCTCCGCGCGGACCGGCTCCGGCGCCGCCTCGGGCTCGCCGGCCGGCACGGGCGTCCGGCCGTGGACGAGGCGCTCACGTGCCGCGCGGCGGCGCTCCTCCTCCTCGGCCCGCTCGATCGCCAGGCGCCGCTTGGACCACGGCGGCTCGGCGATGCCCAGCTTCGTCACCAGGAACAGGTGGATCCCGATGAAGGTGGCTATGCCACCGGGTATCAGGAGCATATGGATGGAGTAGAAGCGCGAGAGCGT
>DATFWK010000150.1:0-13840 GCA_035259345.1 Miltoncostaeaceae bacterium
GACCAGATGGCCGTCCACCTCCCCCTGTCCGTCGAGGCCCAGGCCGAGGCGCGCATCCTCATGCTCTCGGCCAACAACATCCTCTCGCCGGCGCACGGCCGCCCGATCGCCGTGCCCAGCCAGGACATGGTGCTCGGCCTCTACTACCTCACCTACTGCCGCACGGTCGACCTGCGCCCGAAGAAGGGCGACGGCCTCGTCCGCTTCGTCGAGCTGATCGACCTGTACGACACCGAGGAGCGCAAGTGGCGCGTCCCGGACGGCCAGGAGGCGCTCGTCGAGGGCGGCTCGGGCTGGACGACGGACCCGTTCACGGAGCTCGGCATCACCGGCCCGCCCCGGGTCTACTCCGGCCTGCCCGAGGTCGTGCAGGCGCTCGACGGCGGCGTGCTGACGCTCCAGGAGGTCGTGGAGCTCAGGGGCGAGGGCGAGCGGCGCATCACGACCGCGGGCCGGCTCCTGTTCGACCACGAGATCCGCGAGGCGCTGCGCACCGCGGTCGGCGACGAGGAGCTGGCCGAGCGGAACTTCGACTTCCAGAACAAGGTGTTCGTCAAGCGCGACCTGGGCGAGTTCATCGAGCACCTCGTCGACCTCTACGGGCCGACGGCGGTCTCGATGTGCCTCGACGCGTTCAAGGCGCTCGGCTTCAGCTACGCCAGCCGCTCGGGCATCACGATCTCCAAGAACGACATCGTGATCCCGCCCAACAAGGCCGACATCATCAAGGTCCACGAGCAGCAGGTGGACGAGATCCAGGGCTACTTCGACCGGGGCGAGATGAGCCCGGAGGAGCGCCACCAGGCGGTGGTGGACCTGTGGGAGAAGGCCACGGACCAGGTCGCCGACGCGATGCGCGACCACCTCTACCGCCTGAACCCGATCTACATGATGGCCAACTCGGGGGCCCGCGGCTCCTTCAAGCAGATCCGCCAGCTGGCGGGCATGCGCGGGTGCATGAGCAACCCGAAGGGCGAGATCATCGAGCGGCCGATCAAGAGCAACTTCATGGAGGGGCTCTCCGTGCTCGAGTACTTCATCTCGACGCACGGCGCCCGCAAGGGCCTCGCCGACACCGCCCTGAAGACGGCGGACTCGGGCTACCTCACGCGGCGGCTGGTCGACGTGGCGCAGGACGTGATCGTGCGCGAGCGCGACTGCGGCACCGACGAGGGCATCGAGATGTCGGTGGTCCGGGACGGCTCCCTGAACCACAGCCTGTCCGGGCGCATCGTCGTCGGACCGGTCGTCGACCCGGCCACCGGCGAGGTGATCGAGGACCTGCGCGGCAAGGCCCCGACCGAGGACGACCAGGCGGCCCTCGAGGAGTACGCCACCTTCATGATCGGCACCGCGGAGATGCAGCGCCTGCTGGAGCTGGCCACCGGCAGGCCGAAGGCGGTCATCACCGTGCGCTCGCCGGTCAAGTGCCGCAGCCCCCAGGGCATCTGCTCGCACTGCTACGGGCGCAACCTGGGCTCCGGGGAGATGTGCGAGCCGGGCGACGCGGTCGGCATCATCGCCGCCCAGTCGATCGGCGAGCCGGGCACCCAGCTGACCATGCGCACCTTCCACACCGGCGGCGTCGCCGGCGCCGACATCACGCAGGGCCTCCCCCGCGTGGTGGAGCTGTTCGAGGCGCGCAAGCCGAAGGCCCTCGCGCACGTCGCGAAGGTCGACGGCTGGGTGCGGATCGTCAACGACGAGTCCCGCCCCGGCGCGGCCACGATCATGCTGGCCGAGCCGGAGCACGCGGTCTCGGAGGACGCCGGCACGGGCGACAAGCGCGCGCCGACGCGGGAGCACGCCTACCCAGTGCCCAAGCGCACGCAGATCATCGTCGACGACGGGCAGTGGGTGGAGGCCGGCGACCTCCTGACCATCGGCTCGGCCTACCCGGCCGACATCCTCGAGGCCACCTCCGGCCTGTTCTTCAACGTCGCCGGGAAGATCACGGCCGTGAAGGACGAGGGCGAGGGCTGGTTCAAGCTCACGATCTCGACCGACGACGGCAAGGAGGAGCGCTGGCTCCGCCTGCCGCCCCACCGCGGCCACCAGGTGCCGGAGAAGGGCAGCGAGGTGCTGCCCGACCGGGTCGTGCTGCCGCGCGGCTCCCGCCGGGAGCGCTCGACCAAGACCGAGCTCTACCTGGTGAGCGAGGTCCAGAACGTCTACCGCTCGCAGGGCGTCGACATCAACGACAAGCACATCGAGCTGATCGTCCGCCAGATGCTGAAGAAGGTCCGCATCACGGACGCCGGCGAGACCCACTTCCTGCCGGGCCAGCTCGTGGACAAGCCGGTCCTCTACCGGGAGAACGCCCGGGTGGCCATCCAGGCCGGCGAGCGGCTGCGCGCCGCGCGGGAGGCCGGCGAGCTCGAGAAGGGCGTCGACGTCGAGCAGTCGATCGAGGCCGCGCAGGCGCAGTTCGAGCCGCTGATCCTCGGCATCACCAAGGCCTCGCTGGCCACCGAGTCGTTCCTCTCGGCCGCGTCGTTCCAGGAGACCACCAAGGTCCTCACGGACGCCGCGCTCGAGGGCCGGGTCGACCACCTCCGGGGACTCAAGGAGAACGTCATCATCGGGAAGCTCATCCCGGCGGCGACGGGCCTGCGCCGCTACCGCCAGCTCGAGATCGAGCCGGTGCGCCGGGCGCCGGCGCTGCTCGAGTTCGACCTCGACGAGCCGTTCTCGATGATCGGGGACGACGACGACGGGTTCCTGCTCGGCCAGGGCGACGGCGGCACCTACTCCTTCGAGCCGGACTTCGAGCCGGCCGAGGAGGAGTCGACCGGCGAGGGGGCGTAGCCCCCGCGGTCATGAGGCGATCGAGGGCCCGCTCCGGCGGGCCCTCGTCATTTATTGCCCCGCTGTCGCGGATGACCTAGCCTCGCCGCATGGCCGACGAGTACGAGAACGAGCTGCGCCGCGCCGGGGCCGGCGACGCGCGCGAGCGCGAACGGAAGGACCTGCGGGAGGACGCCCTCAGGGAGGGCGCCATCCGCGGCCCGGCTCCCGGCGGGGCCGGCGACGTCGACCGGGACAAGGGCGGCGCGGCTCGCGGCGGCGGCCCGCCCCCCGAGGGCTCGCTGGACGAGTTCCTCGAGCGGGACCCCGGGCCCGTGGAGGGCGCCCACATGGTCGAAGGCGCCCTCGAGGAGAACCGGGAGCTGCGGGAGGAGCAGGACGGCGACGGGACGGGCTGAGCCGGCGCCGGCCGGCCGCCCCCCATACCGGTGCGTCAGTTCCCGGTGCCGTCCGGGTCCGGGATCCGCACGTGCAGGTGGTCGTCGTGGTTCGGCCAGACCTCGACCTCGCCCGCGGGGCCGCTGACCGAGAGGTGCGGCCCGTAGAAGATGAACTGCACGCCGCGGCGGACCCACCAGTCGACGACCTCCTGGGTCATCCCGCGGTCGTAGATCGAGGGGTCCGCGGGGCCCTCGACGCCGTCGCGCCGGGGGAGGCGGATGTCAGCGTCCGTGCCGTTGCGGTGCGAGGCGTGAAGCTCGAAGGCGCCGCCCGAGGTCTGGGAGAGGTCGCCGATGCCGAGGCGCGGGCCGGCGGGGTGCCGGCCGGCCCACCACTCCCCGAGATCGATCAGGTCCCGGACCATCGTCGCGGTGGCGGTGCGCCTGCCCGGCAGGTTGGGCCGGGTCTGGGTCACCGGGTTGTAGGTGTAGAAGCCCGGGCCCTCCGGGGGCAGCACCACGCCGTTCTCCAGCCACCCGTCGTTCGCGGTGCCGTGGGCGATGCTCGCGCGCCACACGACCTGCGACCTGATGTCGGGCACGGGCGCCGGCGCCGGCTGCGGGCCCCGGTCGGCGGGCACGGGCGGCGGCGCGACCGGCACGGCCGGCTCGGCGGCGACCGCGTGCGACGAGCCGTCCGGGATCGCGGTGGCGAGCGGGAGGGCCGCCGCCATCGCGCCCAGCAGGACCATCCACGCGCGCGGGCGGGGGAGGTCCGGCAGCGTGATCCGCGGACGTGGCGGCAGCGGCATCCGCGCCGCCAGCCTGCGGACGCGCGAGCGGCCCAGCGAGGCCGCGCAGGCGGGACAGCAGGCATATGCGGCTCGCCGCGCGTGCACGACGCCGAGGGTATCGCGGGCCGGTTCCCCGGCCCCAGCAATCCGCGTTGCGAGCCGCGCCCGGGACTATCGTCTCCTTCGTGGGCATGCTCCTCGGCCTTCTGACGCGGCCGCTCAGGCTCATCGGCCTGCTCGTCACCGTCGGCCTGGTCGCCGGGGGGATCTGGCTCTGGCGCTCGGCGCACTCGAGCACCCCGGTGCCCGCGAGCGACGCCGTCGCCGCCTACCGGGAGGGCGCCGCCGCGCGGACGCCGGCGAGCGGGCTCCCGCGGCCCGGCGTCTACACCTACCGGGTCAGCGGCAGCGAGCGGGGCGGCATCGGGCCGCTCGGCATCGACCGCACGCTGCCGGGCGAGGCGCGGCTCATCGTCACGGCGCTCTCCGGCGGCGTGTACCAGACGGAGCTCGACTACAGCCAGGAGCACATCGAGGCGGCCCGGTACCGGCGCACGCCGGCCGGCATCCGCATCACCTGGCGGCGGACGGACATCACGTTCGCCGGCATCGGCCGCGACGACCGCCGCGCGGTGACCCCGCCGTCCCTCTACCTCCCGGCGGGGCTCCGGGTCGGGCGGGCATGGACCGAGCGCTACCGCACGGGCGACCTGCGCGTGTCCGCGACCAGCCGCGTGGTCCGGGCCGAGCGCGTGGACGTCGGAGGGCGGAGCGTCCCGACGCTCGTTGTCGTCACCCGGTCGGAGACCAGCGGGCCGCACCCCGGCACGCGGACGGAGACGATCTGGTGGGCGCCGTCACTCGGGCTCGAGGTGCGCCGCAGCGACCGCCTGCACGTCGGCGGGACCTTCGCGTTCCGGGAGAGCGCGGACCTCGGCCTCGAGGCCGCCGAGCCCGCCCGCTGAGCCGGCCGCGGTGGCGGGGGAACCCGGCTCCGTGCTACCTTTCCGCGTCGGCCGCACTGCGGCCGAACCCGTCCTGCTGCGTCCGAACGAAGGCCTCGAGAGCTTGCCGACGATCAACCAGATGGTGCGCAAGGGCCGCAAGCCCAAGTCCAAGAAGACGTCCACGCCTGCCCTGCGGGGTGCCCCGCAGAAGCGGGGCGTCTGCACGCGCGTGTACACGACCACACCGAAGAAGCCGAACTCGGCGCTTCGGAAGGTCGCGCGCGTCCGTCTCACGAACGGCATGGAGGTCACCAGCTACATCCCGGGCGAGGGGCACAACCTGCAGGAGCACTCGGTCGTGCTCGTGCGCGGCGGGCGCGTGAAGGACCTGCCGGGGGTGCGTTACAAGGTCATCCGGGCGGCCCTCGACGCCGCGGGTGTCAGCGACCGCCGCCAGGCGCGATCCAAGTACGGCGCAAAGGCGCCGAAGTAATGCCGCGCCGAGCCGCCATCGCGGTCCGGACGCTCGAGCCGGATCCCGTCTACTCCAACCAGATCGTCACCCAGCTCATCAACAAGGTGCTGAAGGACGGCAAGAAGTCGACCGCCGAGCACACGGTGTACGACGCGCTGGAGCGCATCCGCGACCGCACCGGCCGGGACCCCGTCCAGGTGATGGAGGAGGCGATCAAGAACGTCACCCCGGCGCTCGAGGTCCGGTCGCGGCGCGTCGGCGGCGCCACCTACCAGGTGCCCGTCGAGGTGCCGCCACGGCGGGCGCGCACGCTGGCGATCCGCTGGATCGTCCGCTTCGCGCGGGAGCGGCGGGAGAAGCAGATGAGCGAGCGGCTCGCCAACGAGCTGCTCGACGCGCTGGGCTCGCAGGGAGGCGCCTTCAAGCGGAAGGACGACCTCTACCGGATGGCCCAGGCCAACAAGGCCTTCGCGCACTACCGCTGGTAGGCGCGGCAGGGACCGGACCACGCCCCGACGAAAGGGCGTGAGCACCCGTGCCGTCAGCCAGGCACGGCACGACGAGGGAAATGAGGCCATGACGACCGCAACCAAGAAGAGCACGTCGCTCGAGCGCACGCGCAACATCGGGATCATGGCCCACATCGACGCGGGCAAGACCACGACGACCGAGCGGATCCTCTACTACACCGGCCGAACGCACCGGATGGGCGAGGTCCACGAGGGCGCCGCGACCATGGACTGGATGGCGCAGGAGCAGGAGCGCGGCATCACGATCACGAGCGCGGCGACGACCTCCGAGTGGCGCGACCACCGCATCAACATCATCGACACCCCCGGCCACGTCGACTTCACCGTCGAGGTTGAGCGCAGCCTGCGCGTGCTCGACGGCGCCGTCGCGGTGTTCGACTCGGTCGCGGGCGTCGAGCCGCAGAGCGAGACGGTCTGGCGGCAGGCCGACCGCTACGGCGTGCCCCGCATCGCCTACGTCAACAAGATGGACCGCGTCGGCGCCGACTTCGAGCGCGCCGTCGAGACCATGCGCGACCGCCTGGGCGCCAACGCCATTCCGATCCAGATCCCGATCGGCCAGGAGTCCGCGTTCGCGGGCATGGTCGACCTGCTCACGATGCGCGCGATCACGTTCGAGGACGAGCTCGGCACCAGGATGGTCGAGTCCGACATCCCGGAGGAGCTGGCGCCGGCCGCGGAGGCGGCGCGCGAGCGGCTCGTCGAGGCCCTGGCCGACGTGGACGACGAGATCGCCGAGGCCTATCTCGAGGGCGAGGAGCTCACCCCCGACGCGCTGCGCGCTGCGATCCGCCGCGCCGTGCTCGCGATCGAGATCACGCCGGTGCTGCTCGGCTCGTCGTTCAAGAACAAGGGCGTGCAGGCGCTGCTCGACGCGATCGTCGACTACCTGCCCTCGCCGCTCGACGTGCGCCCCGCCGAGGGCGTCGAGCCGGGCTCCGAGGAGCCGGCCGAGCGCCCGTCCAACCCGGGCGCGCCGTTCGCGGCGCTCGCGTTCAAGGTCATGAGCGACCCGTACGTCGGGCGCCTCACGTACCTGCGCGTCTACTCCGGCTCGGTCTCGGCCGGCGGCCAGATCGTCAACGCCACCAAGGACCGCAAGGAGCGGATCGGCCGCCTGCTGCTCATGCACGCCAACCACCGCGAGGACGTGCAGGAGGCGCAGGCCGGCGACATCGTCGCGGCCGTGGGGCTCAAGACCGTCTCCACCGGCGACACGCTGAGCGACCCCCAGAAGCCGATCGTGCTCGAGCGGATGACGTTCCCGGACCCGGTCATCTCGGTCGCCATCGAGCCGAAGACGAAGGCCGACCAGGACAAGCTGGCGCAGGCTCTCGGGCGCCTTGCGGAGGAGGACCCGACCTTCCGCGTGCGCACGGACGAGGAGACCGGCCAGACGCTCATCTCCGGCATGGGCGAGCTGCACCTCGAGATCATCGTCGACCGCCTCACCCGCGAGTTCAACGTCGACGCAAACGTCGGCGCGCCGCAGGTCGCCTACCGCGAGACCATCCGCCGCCGGGTCGAGAAGGTCGAGGGCCGCTTCGTCCGCCAGACCGGCGGTCGCGGCCAGTACGGCCACGTCTACATCAACATGGAGCCGAACGACCCCGGGGCCGGCTACGCCTTCGAGAGCAAGATCGTCGGCGGCGCCGTGCCGCGCGAGTACGTGCCGGCGGTGGACCAGGGCATCAAGGAGGCGCTCGAGAGCGGCGTGCTCGCGGGCTACCCGATGGTGGACGTGAAGGTCGAGCTCGCCGACGGCACCTACCACGACGTGGACTCGTCCGAGATGGCGTTCAAGATCGCCGGCTCGATCGCCGGGAAGGCCGCGGCCGAGAAGGCGAGCCCTGTGCTGCTCGAGCCGCTCATGGCGGTCGAGGTCGTCACCCCCAAGGAATTCACGGGCGCGGTCGCCGGCGACATCTCCCGCCGCCGAGGCCACATCAGCGGCATCGAGCCGCGGGGCCAGACCGAGGTCGTGACGGCCGCCGTCCCGCTCTCGGAGATGTTCGGCTACGCGACGTCGCTGCGCTCGTCGACGCAGGGGCGCGCGACGTTCACCATGCAGTTCGAGCGCTACGAGCCGGTGCCGGCCCAGATCGCGGAGCAGATCCGGGCCAGGTAGGCGTCCGGGCCGGCACGGCCGGCCCGGGGCTCAGCTGTTCTTGACCTCGCGCTTGTAGACCGTGTCGACCTTGTAGCCGACCGGCGGCCCGTCCGCGCCGCTCGCCGCGAACTGGGGTAGCGGGAAGAACGTGAGCGTGAACAGGTTGGCGATCGTGACGTCGCTGCCGCCGTAGACCTGTCCGGTGGAGCCCGTGTTGTTGTTGACCGAGACGTTGCAGGGCGTGTACATGAACACGGCGACGTCCGTGAACCGGGTGAGGTTCGTGGTGGTGATGCTCGGATTCGTGCACGGCATCGTCAGGCTGTCGCTCGGGACGAACCAGTACATCATCCGCTGGGTGCCGGCGACGGTGGACTTGACGTCGAAGCGGTTGCTCGGCGCGAAGCCGCCGCTCGAGTAGATCACCACGTCCCGGTTCAGCGTGATCGTCGTGTTGTTCGACCACTGCATCGGGCAGGTCGTCTGCAGGACGGTCGGCACCGTGGCCGTGCTCATCGCGGCGACCTGGTTGTAGATGCTGGTGGCGCCCGAGCAGGTGTTGTTCGGCGGCAGGACCGTGTAGCCGGCGGCGACCCAGGCCGGGCCGACGGTCGGGTCGAACGAGGGGCTGTAGAACTTGGGGAACGAGTAGAAGGGCGGGTCGGGCACCGTCGCGTTCTGGCTGATCGCGTTGCCCACGTTGTTCCCGCTCACCGTGCTCACGGTGCCGCCGGCGATCGCGTCGTGGTTCACCCGAGCGTTCGGGTGCGTGATCGTGATGTTGCTGCGCGACGACTTGGCGTCGTGCCCGATGTTCACCGAGTTCGACATGCCGATCGCGTTCTTCGCCCAGAGGTCGACGGCGATCGTGCACGAGTTGGAGAGCGACGCGCCGCCCTGCGTGTAGAGGCTCCCGTGGATCGTCATGCTGTTGGCGCACACGAAGTCCTTGTTCGTGTAGACGTCGCCGTCGTTCCCGACCTGGCCGTTCACTGCCGCGTTGTTGTTGAACGTCAGGTTGCCGTTGGCGAAGATCGCCTTGTTCAGGCCGTTGGCCGGGATCGCCGTCAGCTTGGCGAGCGACTGCATGGAGCGGTCGCCGTAGTTGGTCGCCGCCGTGGTCCCCTTGGACGTGATCTCCGCCGCCTTGGGGACCGCCACGGGGCCGTTGGCCGGGTCGCACGCGAGCGCCGCGCCGGCGACGGGGTAGGTGTCGTAGTAGTTGATCGTGACGGTGTAGCTGGACGTCGTCGGCGAGGTCGGGAGCGTGCCGGTGAGCGTGCACGGCAGCGTCGCCTGGGACACCTGCTCGAGCGCCAGGTCCAGGCCGGCCTCGGCCGCGGCGATCGACTGGGTGCGCTTGCGGTCCACCCGCGTGGTGGACTGGTCGTGGAACGAGAGCTGCGTCGCCAGCACCGCGACCAGCGTCAGGACGGCGATCACCATGATGGCGACGACCATCGCCATGCCGGACTCGCCGGAGCGGTGGCGCCGGCGTGCCGGCGGGGTAGGCGTCCTCATCGCGCTCGTCTCGCTCCTACGAGTAGGGGGGGATGGAGTTGCAGATGAACGGGTTGTAGCCGTACTCGGTGTTGCGCCCGGCGATGCTCGTCGTGAAGCGGACGTCCTTGCCGCGCTTGGAGTTGACGTTGGCGATCAGCGTCACCTTGAGCAGCCGGCTGCCGAAGCCGGTGGTCGAGTCCAGTGCGAAGGCCGGCGTGGCGCTCGTGTTCACGAGGTTCGTGGCGACGTTGCGCCACGGCGAGACGTCGCCGTCGGTGCTCCAGAACTCGGACCAGCTGCGGGTCTGGAGGACCCCCGCGGACGTGATTCGCCACTGCACGCAGCGCTGGTCGCCGTTGGCCTGCGTGTAGACGCGCAGCGAGAGGCCGGGGCGGATGTCGTTGGGCGCGTCGCTCTCGAGCGTCGGGTCGTAGAGCACGTTGCCGGAGCGCACCTGCCGGTCGATCTGCTGCACGGCGAGGCGGGCCTGGTCGATGCTCTGCGAGGTCACGTCGGCCTTCTGGGTCGCCGTGGTCATCGAGATCAGCAGGCGGAACGCGATCGTGGTCACGATCCCGAGCATGAGCACGTAGACCGAGAGCTCGACCAGCGTGACGCCGCGCTGGCCGCGGCGGCGCTTGCTCCGCTCAGCCAGCACTGGGAGCCGCCCGGTACGAGGTGTCCGCGAGGATCGTGCCGAGGTCCACGGAGATCGTGAAGTCCGCCATGACCTGGCCGCCTCCCCGTGTGATCGTGTAGTCGATGTCGCCCTTGATCGGCGAGTCGACCTTGGCGGTCCCGCTGCAGAGCGAGGTGCAGCCGGAGGGAGTGTTCGACGTGGTCGTCGGGGCGGTGACCGTCAGGTGCGGGGTGATCGTGACCGTGTAGCCCGAGGTCGAGTAGCTCACCGTCGTCACCGGGAGCGCCCCGATGGCCGGCCAGGATGCGCCGGTCCGTGTCGTGTAGCCCGAGCCGTTCCAGTACTTGATGGTCGGCGTGCCCTGGCGCGCGGCCGTCGGCGCGGCTGCGCCGATGCCGCTCTCGGCGTTCGCCGTGTCGGTGTAGCCCGAGATCTCGACCAGGAAGTTGCCCGCGTCCCATCCGGCCGGCTTCGCCAGCCCCGCCGGGATGCCGGCGAGCCGCATCGTCCCGAGGCTCCGCGAGGCGCCCGCGTGGACACAGCCGTCGCCGGTCGAGGTCGTGCAGTACGAGGTGCCGGCGGCGATGAACCGGCTCGTGTTGATCCGCGTGTGGCCGGCCGGGGCCCCGAAGGACGCGAGCGGGGCCGTCCCCAGCGGGTTGTTGCCGTCGTAGAGGTCCATCGTCACGGACGAGGCCCCGCTGTGCTGGATGTCCGAGCTGCCGCACGGGAGCGCGGTCAGGAGCGACGACCCCGACAGGTCGGAGCAGGCCGGGCTGGCCGACGCGCTCGACGTCGACGTCGTCGCCCCGCTTCCGCTCGTGCTGCCGGCCGTCACGGTGAGCAGGTTCGCGTTCGGGCCCCCGCCCGACGCCGCCTGGATGCTGGTCGCACCCTGGGAGGCCGAGCCGCCGTCCGACGGGGCGGCCACCGACCCGGGGTCGTTGTCCGCGGAGCCGGTCGCCGCCTGGAAGCCGGTCCGCTGGAGGCCGGAGGACGTCTCGATCGTGCCGCCGCCGGCCGCGACCTTGCCGGCCACGGCCGAGACCTGCTCGATCTGCATCGCGGAGTCCTCCTCGGGCAGCTGGAGCTGGGCCTTGCTCAGGCCCACGCCGTCGATGCCGTCCGGGAAGGTGTCGCTCGGCACGATCGTGATGCCGCCCAGGCCCGTGCTCGCCGTGCTGTAGAGGAACGGCTGACAGGGGGCGCCGAACGGGTGGGTGCCGTTGGAGAGGCAGCCCTGCGGCGCGTACAGGATGGACTGGCTCGAGACCGTCGAGGGCACCCCGGGGCGGGCGGACTTCGGCCACGAGACCACGGCGATCACGCGGTACGCGCCGGCGACCGCCGAGCCGCCCGGGGCGTAGTTCGTCACGTACGTCGAGAGCGTGTAGGCGATCCCGTTGACCGTCGAGGTCGAGCGGTGCGGGATCAGCGGCGCCTGCTGGTAGGTCGGGTAGTTCTGGTTGCCGTGGGGGATGGTCTCCCCGGTCGGCGTGTAGGTGTACGTCGACCCGCTCACGCTGATGCTCGGGTCGGCGGACGCCGCGACCTCGGCGTCGTCGAGGCCCTTGGCCACGGTCCCGTAGGGAAGCGCGCGCAGCTGCTCCATGCCGAGGTCGAGCAGCTTGTCCGCCTCGGTCCGCTGGCGCGCCGTCGCCGTCTCCGTCAGCGAGGAGCCGAAGACCAGCGCGAGGCCCGCGATGGCGGCGATCATGATCGTCGCCGCGATCAGGAGCTCGATCAGCGAGAAGCCGGCCATGGACGCGCGACCGCCCCGGATGCCCGGCCGCCGGCGGCTCGTCGGCTCTCCCGCGCTGCGCGTTCCGAGGCTCTGCATCCTTGCGTCCTTGCGTCGACCCGCCGAGGCGCAGGTTGCCCGCCGGCGGCGCGGGACAGCCTGCGTCCCCTCTCATCGGCCGCGCTCCCCCGGAACTTGAGGGCGCTCAGGCCGGAAGCGACCGGGCGAGCAGCTCCGCGGGGTGGAGGGCGCGCACGCCGGCGAGCTCGGCCAGCTGGTGGCGGCACGACGTGCCGGGCGCCACCACGAGCTCGGCGCCCGCCACGGCCGGAAGCAGCCGGTCGGCCGCGATCGCCCGGGAGAGCTCCGGATGCTCGTACCCGAAGGCGCCGGCCATCCCGCAGCACCCGGCCCCCGAGGCGCGCACGGCGAGGCCGGGCACGAGGGCCAGCGCCGCCGCGGCGTCCCCGCCGGCGCCGAGCGCCCGCGCATGGCAGTGGTCGTGCAGCACGGCCTCGCGCGGACCGCCGGATAGGGGCGGCGCTCCGAGCCGCACGAGCGCCCGCTCGAACGTCACCGCCGCCTCGGCGACCCAGCGGGCGCGGGGATCGTCCGGCAGCACGGCCGGAAGGTCGTCGCGGAGCATCGACCAGCACGACGGCTCGAGCACCGCGACCGGCGTGCCCAGCATGGCCGCCGGCGCCAGGCGGTCGAGTGCCGTCCGCAGCCGGCGGCGGGCCGGCTCGACCAGGCCCTGCGAGAGGAGCGGCCGCCCGCAGCAGCCCGGGTCGACCACCCGCACCCGCGCGCCGGCCGCCTCGAGCACCTTGACCGCGGCGTCGCCGACCTCGGGGTGGAGGAAGCGCGTGAACGTGTCGGCCATCAGCACGACCTCCGGCCCCTCCGTCCGGCTGGGCGAGGGCTGCCATGCCCGCACCGGGCGCGGCGGCGTCCTGCCGCCGGCCATCCGCCGCGCCAGCCCGGCCGCCCGTCCGCTCGCCGACGGCGCGAGCGAGCCGAGCGCGAGGAGCTCGTGCGTGTGCCCGATCAGCCGCGTGCGCGCCGGCACGCCGCGCTCGCCGTGCCTGCGGGCGAGCGCCTCCGCCTTCATGCGCGCCATGTCCACCTCGGCCGGGCACTCGGCCGCGCACGCCTTGCAGGCGAGGCACAGCGCCAGGGCCTCGTGCAGCCCGTCATCGGCCAGGCCGCCCGGCAGGCGCCCCTCGAGCGCGGCCCGGAAGAGCACCGCGCGCCCGCGCGTGGCGTGACGCTCGTCGCCCAGCGCCTGGAAGCTCGGGCACATCACGGCCACCCGCGAGCGGCACGCGCCGTTGCCGTTGCAGGCCTCCGCCGCCCGGCCGAGACCTCCCTCCCGGGCGAAGGACACCTCGGTCGCATGGCGGCGGCGCGGCGGCGAGGCGAGCAGTCGCAGGTTGGCGTCGAGCGGCTCCGGGTCGACGATGATGCCGGGGTTCAGCAGGCCGTCGGGGTCGAGCAGGCGCTTGAGCTCCCTGAAGGCGGCCATGGTCTCGGGCGGGTACATCCGCGGCAGGAGCTCGCTGCGCGCCCGTCCGTCGCCGTGCTCGCCGGAGAGCGATCCGCCGTTGGCGACGACGAGGTCGGCGACGGCCTCCGCCACGCGGCGGAGGCGGCCCGGCGCCTCGGGGGCGCGCAGGTCCATGAGCGGTCGGATGTGCAGGCAGCCGACGCTGGCATGGCCGTACCAGATCGCCGGGAGATGCTCCCGCGCGAGCACCCCTCGGACGGCCCGCGCGAACCCGGCGAGGCGCTCCGGCGGAACGGCCGGGTCCTCGATGAAGGCGAGCGGCTTCGCGTCGCCGCCGCCGCCGAGCGCCCGGGCGATGCCGGAGCGGCGCACGGCCCAGACCGCGGCCTGGTGCTCCGGCTCCCG
>DATFWK010000151.1:0-9965 GCA_035259345.1 Miltoncostaeaceae bacterium
GGTCGTGACGCCGCCGCCCGTCGATCCGGTCGTGACAGCCCCGCCCGTCGACCCCGTCGCGACGACCCCGCCCGCCCCTTCCCCGGCGCCCGCACCCGCTCCGGCCCCCGCGCCGGTCGTGACGCCGCCGCCGGTCGATCCCGTCGCGACGGCCCCGCCGCCCGCGGCCCCGGCTCCTGCCGCTGACACCGCGCCGGCGGCCACGACTCCCGCCGCGGCGACGGTCGACCCGGCCGCCGGCTCGCCCGCGCTGCCGGCGAAGCCCGACGTGCCGCCGCGCCTGGTGCTCAGCGCCGACCCGGACGTGCCGCCCGCGGTCCTGCTTGCGGCCCCCGACCCGATCGCCCCGGCGCACGTCACCACGCGCGCGCTGCCGGCCCGGCCGGACGCCCTGCCCGACGCGGCTCCGGACCTCGTTGTCGCCCCGCCCGCCGTGCCGGACGCGCCGCCGCCGGGCATCGCCGTCGCGCTGAAGACGACCCCGGACACACGGACCGCCGTGGCCCCCGATGCGCCCCTGCCGTTCGCGGGGCTTCCGGAGCCGATCTCCAAGACACCGGGCTTCGCCGCGCTCAGCAAGTCGCTGCGCGACGTGGCCACCGCCCGGACCGACCGCGACCGGGACGTCGCCGAGCCGGCGACCGTCCTCTCCGCGCTGCACGGGACCGCGATCCTCCGCGACGACGGTAGCCGCGCATCGAGGGTCATCGCGCTTCTCACCGGCATCTTCGGGCCCATCAGCGGCGCTGCCAAGAACGGCATCCCGCCGCCACTCGAGATTCCCCTGCTGTTCCTCGTCGTCGCATGCGCAGTCGCGCCGCTCTTCGGCGCTCGCCTGCGCGAGGTGGCGAGGAGCGGACCTCCCGGATACGCCACAGTCGCCCTGCGACCCGGATAGGCCGAGCTCGGCCGGGTCTGGCACCCGGTCAATCGGCCGTGCCCCGCGCCCGTGGCGCGGCGGCGAAATGCTGGGTCGAATGTGGGAGACAGAAGGTGGAAGCACTTGAGATCTGCGTTGTCGGGCCGCCCGGCCATGGTCGGCGCGCGCTCGAGCAGACGGTTCGTAGGCTGGGTCACGAGCTGGTGATCGCCGATCCGCTCGGCGCCGTCGGCGGAGCCGACGTCGTCGTGGTGGACGCTCGCGAGGGCCTGGACTGGGATCAGCTCTCCGACGAGTTCGGGGATCCCGGTCCGGTGCTCGTCCTCGCGGGCGAGCCGGGGGACCACCGCGAGGAGATCGCGAGCCGGGGCACCGGCGCGATCGTCCTCTCCGGACGCGAGAGCGACGTGGCCTACATGGTCGCGTTCAAGCTCTGCGCCGCGCTCCGGCGCTCGCTGCAGGGGAACGCCCACCAGGCGGTTTCGGCCTGATGGGCGTTCCGACCTCATCCCAGGCGCCGCGGGAGCCGCGGCGCGGCGCCCCGCCGGGGCAGCCGTCGGCTCCCGCCGCGACCTGGGGGTGGAACCCGAGGGACCCGCGCCGGCCCTAGCGTCCCCGCGCACGCGGGGGCGCCGGGGCCGGTGGGCCCCGGCCCCCCTGACCAGCAGGGGACGCTCGGGCGGCCGCGCCGCGCGCGGCTCGCCCTACCCCTTGTCCCGGCCGCCGTTCGGCGACCCCTCCCAGGTGACGATCACCCGGCAGGGGCTGTTGCGCAGCACGTAGTCGACGGTGCGCCCGAAGACGCGCTCGCCCGGCCTGCGCCGCTCGGCGACGCCCATCATGATCACCTCGGCATCGATGCGCTCCGCCTCCTCGACGATCGCGCGCCCGGGCTGGCGCCCGCGCACGACCTTCGTGGCCACCTTCGCGCCGTACTCCTCCGCGATCGCCTTGGTGTGCTCCAGGAGCTCCTCCGCGGCGGTCTGCTCACGCGGCAGCTGGGCGTCCTGCAAGGACATCGTGATCGGCACCTCGATCACCGTCATCGCCTCGATGACGACGTTCTGCTCGGCAGCGAGCCGGCCGGCCATCGCCATCATCTCCTCGGAGACCTGGTTGCGGATGACCGGGACCAGGATGTTCGTGTAGCTGACGTCGACGTCGACGGCCGGGGCGTCGCCCTTGAGGATGCTGGTCTGGCCGAGCGGGACGTGGATGTGGCGCCGGTAGAGCGCGTAGATGACGAAGCCGAGCGCCATCCAGCCGACGCCGACCACGCGGGCGTCTGTGTGAAGGACCAGGGTGGCCAGGAAGGCGAGCCCGGTGCCCAGGCCGCCGAGCACCGCGAAGACCGGGATGTCGCGGCCCTCGATCGTGATGTTCGGCCGCCCCCGCCAGGGCCGTGGCCTCGCGGGGTCCTTGATCCGCAGGACGATGATCGACACGTGGGCGATCGTGAACGAGAGCATCGCGCCAAACGCGTACATGTTCCCGAGGAAGTCCGTCTGCCCGGGGATCAGCACGATGGCCGCCACGCCGCAGAAGATCAGGATCGACCGGTACGGCGTGCGGAAGCGTGGATGGACCGACTTGATCGAGGGCGGCAGCTGGCGATGGATGCCCATCGAGTACGTCAGGCGCGAAACGCCGATGATCCCCGCGTTGGTCGCGATGAACAGGATCGTTGCGGCGAGGATGCCGACGTAGATCTCGAGCGCATGGTTGAGCGCGCCCTGGAGGTGGAAGGCCTGGACGATCCCGAGCACCGGGTCGCCCTGGAATCCGCCCTGGTCCGACGGCACGCCGAGCAGGGTCTGGTAGTCGCCGCTCGCCGTTCGGGTCACCGGCAGCGCCGAGAGGGCGACGAGCGGGATGCTCGCGTACATCACGAACACCGCGACCACCGTGGCCCGGATCGACCCCGGGATGCTGTGCGCCGGGTCGACGGCCTCCTCGGCCATGTTCGAGACGGTCTCGATGCCGGTGTAGGCGATCATCGCGACCGTGATGCCGTAGATGAAGTCGGACCAGGTCGGCGCGACGCCCCAGTGGATGTTGTCCCAGAGCGTGCTCGGCGAGAGCAGGAGCACCGCGCCCAGGATCACGATGAACAGCTGCGTGGCGAGGTCCAGGAAGGCGAGGAGGATGTTGACCCGCGCCGCCTCCTGGATGCCGACCACGTTCACGGCGGCGAGCACCAGGACCACGCTGATCCCGACCACGATGTCCCACGGGTTCGTCTTCAGCGGGTCCCAGAAGACGCCGAGGTAGTGCGGGACGAAGAACGCCGAGATGGCGATCGTGATGATGTAGTTGAGCATCTGCGCCCACGCCGCCCCGAAGGCCACCGTCTCGTTGAACGCACGGCGGGCGAACGACGACGAGCCGCCCGCCTCGGGGAAGGTGGTCGTGCCCTCGGTGTAGGTGATCGCGGTCATCGCGAAGATGAACCCGGCGATCACGAAGACCAGCGGCGTCAGCCCGAGCGCATACGACGCGACGAGGCCGAGCGCGTAGTAGATCGACGAGCCGACGTTCCCGTACGCCGTCGAGAACAGCCCCGGCACGCCCACGACGCGCTCGAGGCGCTCGCTGCGCCTACGACGCTGTGCCACTCAGTGCCCGGGGCCGCTCATCGACTCGTCCGGCGATGCTAGTGATGTGCTCGGAAACGCCACAAGTGACGCCTGCGGGTAGACTCGCCCGCCGTTTGCCATCGCCGAGGAGGGGCCGCGTGTCGCTGTTCAACGGGGTCGAGACCGTCTACTACCGGATCTGCAACATGGACAACGCGATCGCCTTCTACGAGGGCGTCCTCGGCCTGGAGCTCAAGCGGCGGGCAGGGAACGACTGGGCGGAGTTCTCGGTGGGCGGCGTGGACCTCGCGCTGGAGGGCGAGCTCGCCACACGGCCGCACCAGGGCGGCGCGACCGTCGTCCTGCGGTCCGGGGACGTCCGGGCGCTCGAGGCGCACCTCGCCGGGCACTCGGTCCAGCGCGGCGAGGTCGAGGACCTCGGCGGGGCCCTCCTGCTCGAGTTCTACGACCCGGACGGCAACCGGCTCATGGCGATCCAGCAGGTGGGCTGAGCCCGGCGCTCCAAGCGGCTCGGCGCGCGGCGGCCACGGCCTCGACGAAGCCCTCGAGGTCCTTCGCGCCGATCACGACCCTGCGGGTGCGCCACGGCAGCGGCGTCCGGACGGAGAGCTCCCCGTCCAGCTCGAGGATCGCCGCCTCGCCGGCCGCGGCGACGAAGGCGACGAGGCCGCGGCCGAGGCGCACCCCGACGCCGCCCCACCACGGCCAGGCGATCCGCGAGATCCGCTCGACGCGCACCACCGGGACGGTCGCGCCGCCGAGCCAGCCCATGCGCACACGCACCGCGTCGGGGCCGACGTCTGCGACGAGAGGGCCGGGGGCGAGCATGCGCAGCAGGAAGGTCGCCCGGCCCGTCCTGAGGGGGAACGTCGCCACGGACAGAGGCTACCCGCGACCCCGGGAGGGGCGACCGCGCCCGGGACGGTCGTATCATCGGAAGCGAGCGATCATCGGAGGATGACGGTGGCACGGCGGTGGTACGGACGGGACCGAGGGCTCAGCGCCCGTATGGGCCTGACGCTCTTCCTGCTGGGCGCGGTCTACGTCGTCTTCATCTCGATCCTGATCGCGGCCGGGACGAGCGCGATCGTGATCCTGGTCATCGCCGGCGGGCTGGCCATCGCCCAGCTCTTCTTCAGCGACAGGATCGCCCTCGCGTCGATGGGCGCGCGCGTGACCCAGCCGGAGGAGGCGCCCGAGCTGCACGAGATGATCGAGCGGCTCTGCCAGATGGCCGACCTGCCGAAGCCGCGCGTGGCGATCGCCGACGTGGACATGCCCAATGCCTTCGCGACCGGCCGCAGCCAGAAGGCCTCGGCCGTCTGCGTCACCACCGGCCTGATGCGCCGGCTCGAGCCGCGCGAGCTCGAGGGCGTGCTGGCCCACGAGCTCACCCACATCGCCAACCGGGACGTGGTGGTGATGACGGTGGCGTCCTTCCTCGCCACCGTCGCCGGGCTCATCATCCGCGCCTCCATGTGGGGCGGGATGGGCGGCGGGCGGAACCGCGACGGCGCCGGCTACATCTTCATCATCATGGGCGTGTCGCTCGCCGTCTACGCGCTCTCCTTCCTGCTGCTGCGCACCCTGTCGCGCTACCGGGAGTACGCGGCCGACCGTGGCGCCGCGATCCTCACCGGGGCGCCGGCGACGCTGGCCTCGGCGCTCGCCCGCATCCACGACGACCTCGGGCGCGTGCCCACGCGCGACCTGCGCTCGGCCGAGGGGCTGAACGCGTTCTTCATCGTCCCGGCCCGCGCGCGGGGCTTCTCGCTCTCGTCGCTGTTCGCGACGCACCCGCCGGTGGAGAAGCGGATCGAGCGCTTGCTCGCCATGCAGGCCCAGCTCGACCACGTGCCCGCGGCGGCCTGAGCCGGGTGGGGCTGCTGGACATCCTGCGCGGCGAGCGCAGGCCGAAGCGCGCCAACCTGGACAACCTCTTCGCGCTCACCACCGCCGAGCCGACCATCCGCACCGCGCTCGACATGGTGCCGCTGGAGCGGGCCGGGGTCTGCTTCAAGCCGGTCACGATGGGCGCCTTCGACGAGCTGCTCTCGGACCTCGAGCAGATCCTCTCCCTCCCCGACGCCGACGGCCAGGCGATCGAGCGGACGGTCGACGACACCTTCGGCTTTCGCTGGATCGTGCTCCGGGGAGCGGACCTCTCGGACCTGGTCACCCGGGCCCACCTGGTCAACCAGACGCTCGAGGAGCGCGGGTTCTCCGAGCAGCTCCTGTGCTCGGTCTTCGGCATCCACCCGGAGTCGGGCGGGCGCACGGCGTACCTCGTCTACCTCTACAAGCGGGGGACGTTCTACCCGTTCGTCCCGACGGGCGACCACCAGCGCGACAACGTCGCCGAGCTCAGGCTGAAGGCGACGCTGGGCGGCGAGATGCCGATGGAGCCGGAGCTCGAGCGCTGGTATCCGCTCTGGGACGTGCCGGTGGGCGGGTGAAGCCGGCCTCGCGGGTCGTGCGCGCGGGGGCGAGCGGCCCGTCCGGAGGCATCACGCCGCCGCTCGACCGCTCCACGACCTTCGAGCGCTGGCCGGAGACCGGCGCGTACGGGCGCGACGGCTCCGGGGTCGCCGTCGAGCTGGAGGCGGCGCTCGGAGACCTCGAGGCTGCCGAGGCGCTCTGCTTCGCCAGCGGGATGAGCGCGTGGGCGATCCTCTGCCTCGCGGTGCTGCGGCCCGGGGCCGCGGTCGCGATCCCGACCAGCGGCTATTGGGGGGTCGAGGCGCTGGCGCGGGACCTGCTCGAGCCGTGGGGCGTCGAGGTGCGCAGGTACGACCCCCGCCGGCCCGACGAGCTTCCGGCCGCCGTCCCCGGGGCCCGGCTGGTGCTGGTCGAGACCCCGTCGAACCCGCATCTGGCCGTCGTCGACATCGGCGCCGCCGCGGCCGCCGTCCACGCGGCGGGCGCGCTGCTCGTCGTCGACAACACGGTCGCGACCCCGCTGGTCCAGCGCCCGCTCGACTTCGGCGCCGACCTGACCTGGCAGAGCGCGACCAAGTACCTCGGCGGCCACTCGGACGTGCTCGCCGGCGTGCTGGCGACCCGCGACCGGGAGCTCGTCGCGCGGGTCCGCGGGCTGCGCACGGGCACGGGCGGCGTGCTCTCGCCGGACGGGGCCTGGCTTGTCATGCGCGGCCTGCGGACGCTCGCCATCCGCCTCGAGCGGCAGAGCGGCAGCGCGCTCGAGCTGGCCCGGCGCCTGGCCGCGCACCCGGCCGTGGTCGCCGTCCACTACCCCGGGTTGCCGGCCGACCCCGGCCACGAGGTCGCCGCCCGCCAGATGCACGGCGGCTTCGGCGGCCTCCTCGCGTTCGAGCTGCCCGACGCCGCGGCGGCCGACCGGGTGTGCGACCGGCTCGCGCTGGTCCGCCGCGCCACGAGCCTCGGCTCTGTCGAGTCGCTGATCGAGCGGCGCGCGCGCGTGGAGCCCGAGGGCCGGGTGGCGCCGGGCCTCCTGCGCCTCTCGGTCGGGCTGGAGGATGTCGAGGACCTGTGGGACGACCTCGAAGGAGCGCTGAGCGGAACGTGAACGACCGGGTCTTCCTCATCACCGGGGCCTCCAGCGGCATCGGCGCGGCCACCGCGCGCAGCGCCGTCGAGGCCGGCCACCGCGTCGCGCTGGCGGCGCGCTCGCTCGATCGCCTGGAGGGGCTGGCCGCCGAGCTGGGCGGTCCGGAGCGGGCCATCGCGGTGCGCTGCGACGTCACGGAGTGGGAGGACCAGCGGGCGCTGGCCGAGCGCACGCTCGAGGCGTTCGGCCGCATCGACGTCGCGTTCGCCAACGCCGGGTTCGGCGCGGTCCGGGGCTTCCTCAACGAGTCGCCGGAGCACTGGCGCGCGATGATCCTGACCAACGTCTACGGCGCGGCGCTCACCGCGCGGGCGACGATCCCCGCGCTCAAGGAGTCCCGCGGCCACCTGCTCTTCACCGGCTCGGTGGCAGGCCACGTGGTCGTGCCCGGCTCGATCTACGCGACCACCAAGCACGCCGTCGGGGCGATGGCCGAGGCCGCGCGGCGCGACCTCCACGGCACCGGCGTGCGCGTGACGCTCATCTCGCCGGGCAACGTCGACACACCGTTCTTCGACAACGCGCCGCCGATCGCCCTGCGGGACGAGGACGTGGCGGCCGCGGTGCTCTACGCGGTCTCGCAGCCCGACCACGTGAACGTCAACGAGGTGCTCGTCAGGCCGACCGGCCAGGAGATCTGAGCGCGCCGCGGAGCGCCGGCGGGGGGCGGACGTCCCCGCCGTCTGGCACGGTTCGCCCGGGCATGCGCCGGAGCAAGATCATCGCCACGCTCGGCCCCGCCGCCGACCGGCCCGGGGTGCTCGCGGGGATGGTCGCCGCGGGGATGGACGGCGGGCGCATCAACTGCTCACACGGCAGCCCGGCCGCCTGGGCCGCCCACGCGGCCGCCGTCCGCCGGCACGCGGCGGACCAGGGGCGGATGGTCGCGCTCCTCGCCGACCTCCAGGGCCCGAAGATGCGCCTGGCGACCAGCGTGCGCCGGCGCGAGGTGCGCCCCGGCGACGAGGTCGTGTTCGTCTCGGGCACCCGCACCCGGCGCGAGCCGGACGAGCTCGCGGTCGCCTGGCCGGCCTTCGCCGACCTGGTCCGCGACGGCGAGTCGGAGATCGTGTGCGGGGACGGCACACCCCGCTTCACGGCGACCGGCGTGCAGGGGCCGGCCGGGGCGCGGCGGGTGCGCGCGGTCTGCGTGGCGGCCGGGCGGCTGCGCCCCCGCCAGGGGGTCGCCGTCACGAACGCGCGCGCGATCGCGCCGTCGATGACCGAGAAGGACATCGCCGACCTGGACGTGGTGCTCGGCCTGGACGTCGAGTTCGTCGCCCTCAGCTTCGTCCGCTCACGGCGCGACGTGCTGCGGCTGCGCCGCGAGCTCTCCCGGCGCAGGGCGACCAACGTCCGCGTGGTCGCGAAGATCGAGAAGCTCGAGGCCTTCGCCGACCTCGACGAGATCCTCGCCGTCTCGGACGGCGTGATGGTCGCGCGGGGGGACCTGGGCGTCGAGGCCGGGGTCGCGCGGGTCCCGCTGCTCCAAAAGGACATCATCCACCGGGCCAGCGAGGCCGGCCGCCTCGTCATCACGGCCACGCAGATGCTCGAGTCGATGGTGGAGTCGCCCGAGCCGACGCGGGCCGAGGCGACGGACATCGCCAACGCAATCATCGACGGCACCTCCGCGGTGATGCTCTCGGCGGAGACGGCGGTGGGGCGCTACCCGGTGCAGGCCGTGCAGGCGATGGCCGAGATCGCGACCGTGGCCGACGGGGCGGAGATCCGCCGGCCGTCGATGGAGAAGGAGGAGTCGCTGCCGGACGCGGTTATGCAGGCCGCCGTCCTGCTCGCGCACCGCGTCGGCGCCGACGCGCTGGTCGTGCCGACGGCGAGCGGGCGGACGGCGAGGGCATGCGCGAAGTACCGGCCCCGCCAGCCGATCATCGCGATCGTCGACTCCCCGGAGGTGGCCGGGCAGCTGGCGCTCGAGTGGGGCGTGGTGCCGGGCATCCTCCCTCACCCCGACAGCGCCGAAGAGCTCATCCGGCGCTCGCTCGCCATCGCGCAAGAGCTCTCGGGCCTGCCCGACGGCGCCCGCGTGGTGCTCACCCACGGGCCGGTGGTCGCCCGCCCGGGCGAGACCAACCTGATCGTGGTGCGCCGCCTCGGCGAGCGCTGAGGGGCGGCCCCGGCCTCAGCCGGGGATGAGCCCCTCGTCGGAGAGCAGCCGCTCCGACTCGGCGAGGTCGGCGTCCGGTGCCGGGATCACGGCGTCCGAGGGATGGAGCTCCTCAGCGGCCACAGGCTCTCCGGCGCGCACCAGCTCAACCAGCTCACCGAGCGCCGCGCGGAAAGCCGCCTCGTCGCGGGCCTGGGCCGCGGCCATCACGCGATCGTCCACGGGGTTCAGCCGCTGGGCCGCGTCGTCGGGCAGCCGATACTGCCCCTCCCCGAGGATCCTGACGATCACGAGGGCTGTCCCGAGCCGATCTGCTCGGGCGGCCCGTCACCGGCGCCGATCTCCTTCTTCATCGCGGCGAGCTCCGCGTCCACCTCGGAGCCCTGGGCGATCGCCGCCAGCTCGCGGTCGATCGGGTCGCCGGTCTGGGTCATGTCGTCGAGCGCGCCCGAGGCGAGCAGCTCGTCGATCGCCCCCGCCCGCGCCTGCATCTGCTCGGTCTTGTCCTGGGCCCGCTGCAGCGACATCCCGACGTCGGCCATCTCCTCGGAGATGCCGCCGAAGGCCTCGTTGATCTTCACCTGGGCCTCGGCCGCCGTGTACTGGGCCTTGACCGTCTCCTTCTGGGTGCGGAACGCCTCGACCTTGGCGGAAAGGCGCTGCTCGGCCTCGGTCAGCTTCTGCTGCTCGGTCTCGAGCTGCTGGCGCTGCTGGTCGAGGCCCTGGAGCTGCGCCTGCACGGCCTTCTTGCGCTCGAGCGCCGTGCGCGCG
>DATFWK010000152.1:0-6132 GCA_035259345.1 Miltoncostaeaceae bacterium
GGGCGCTCGTCCGGGCGGTGCATCTGCCGCCACTCCCGGTAGTCGTCCACGTCGCGGCTCTCGAACACCCCCAGCCGGACGTCGTCTAACTCTGGGTACTCGGCGCGCCGGACGTCGCGGTCGCCGAGGATCACCCCCAGCGACTGGGCCGTGCGCGGGAAGCGCGTGTGGATGCCGAGATCGAACCCGGCGCCGGCCCACCGCTCCCGCAGCGCCTCGCACTGCTCGCGGCCGACGGCGTCGAGCAGGACGAGCACCGAGGGGTCGCCGTTCAGGAGGCGGTCGGCGTTGTATGTCGTCCTGCCGTGCCGGACAAGGGTGAAGGCGCGTGCGTCCGACACGGAGGCACCCTATCCTTGGCACGTGGACTCGCGACCGCCGCTGACGCGTGGATGAGCGTCCGGAGCAGCCCGGGCCCGAGGGCGTCGCCGACGCAGCCTGGGATCGGGTGCGCGAGCTGGCCGGGCGCGCGGACGCGCTCGAGCGGCTGGCCGCGTTGGACCCGGACCCGGACCCCGAGCTCGCGATGCGCCTGGCGCGCGTCCGGGCGAAGGCCGGGCGGGCCGTCGACCGTGCCGAGCTGGCCGACGCGCTCGCCGACCGCCTCGGCGAGCTCGAGCGCAGCCGCCGCCGCTCACAGGCCGAGTTAACTGGCCCACACGAAGCTCCTTAAGCTCCGGATAACGCTTTCCGCCCAGAGTCGCGATACAACCTCTTCGTGCCGTCGAACCTTCCGACCTTGCCGCCCCGCAACCCCCAGCAGCCGGGATCCCTGCCCAGGCTGCCCGAGCGCCCGGCGCAGGAGCAGGGCCTTCCGACGATCGCCCCGGCGCCCGGGACGGGCTCCTCCGACCGGGGGAATGCCCTTCCGCCGATCGGACCGCGTCCCCTCGTGCCGCCGCCCGGCGGCGGTGGCGGCGCGCCCCCGCCCCCGAAGGCGCCCCGGTGGCGCCCGCAGGGCAGGGGGCTCAAGATCGCGGCCATCGTCATCGCCGGCATCCTGGCCGCCGGCCTCGTCGGGGCGCTCTCGGCCAACATCTTCGGCCCGGACGGCTCGGGTGACTCGGCGTCGTCCAGCGCGTCGACGCCGGTCACGCCGATCTCGGGCTCCCCGAGCATCAAGGACGCGATCTCGCTGGCGAGCCCGTCCGTCGTCCAGGTCCGCAGCCCCAACGGCGGTCAGGGCAGTGGCGTCGTCGTCCAGCCCCGAGGGCTCATCGTCACCAACGCCCACGTCCTCCAGGGCGCCGACACGGCCGAGGTCCGCACGGCGGTCGGGACGAGCATCGAGGCCTCGGTGGCCGTGAGCGACCCGGCCCAGGACCTCGCCGTGCTCCAGCCGGTCGCCAGCCCGGGGCCGGGCGCCGTGCTCGCGGACGAGACGAACGCGCTGACGGTGGGGGACGAGGTCTTCGCCATCGGCAGCCCCTTCGGGCTCCAGAACACCGTCACAGCCGGCATCGTGAGCGCCCTCAGGACCCGCGGCGGGCGCCCCCTGATCCAGTTCGACGCTTCCGTCAACCCGGGCAACTCCGGCGGCGGCCTGTTCGACCTCGCCGGCCGCCTGGTCGGGATCCCGACCTCTATCGAGAGCCCCAACGGCGGCAACGTCGGCATCGCCTTCGCCGTGCCCGCCAGCCGCGTCCGCACCATCCTCGCAACCGTTCCGTAGACCCTTCAGCAGGAGCATTCATGGCTGACCCAGTCGTCGTCCCCTCACCCGAGCAGACGCCCCGCGAGCGCCTCGAGACCGTCCTCTACGAGCTGCGGCGGGTGATCGTCGGCCAGGACCGGCTCCTCGACCGGATGATCGTCGCCCTGCTCTCGCGCGGCCACGTGCTGCTCGAGGGCGTGCCCGGCCTCGCCAAGACGCTGACGCTCGAGACCGTCGCCCGCGTCAGCGGCGGGCAGTTCGCGCGCATCCAGTTCACGCCGGACCTCGTGCCCTCCGACGTCGTCGGCGGCCAGGTGCTGGACCGCCACGGCGACTTCGTCACGCGGCTCGGCCCGGTGTTCGCGAACTTCGTGCTCGCGGACGAGATCAACCGCGCCCCCGCCAAGGTGCAGTCGGCGCTGCTCGAGGTCATGGCCGAGGGGCACGCCTCGATCGCCGGCGAGACGCACCCGGTGCTCCGCCCGTTCTTCGTGCTCGCGACGCAGAACCCCATCGAGAGCGAGGGCGTCTACGCGCTTCCGGAGGCCCAGCTCGACCGCTTCGCGATGAAGCTCGTCGTCGGCTACCCCGGCCGGGCGGACGAGGAGGAGATCGTCCGCAGGATGGCCTCCGACCCGCCCGAGGCGCGTCAGCTGATGACGCCCGACGAGATCCTCGACCTCCAGCAGCTCGCCGACGGCGCGTTCGTCGACCACCGGGTGCGCGCCTACGCCGTGCGCCTGGTCAACGCGACGCGCGAGCCCGGCAGCGAGGGCCTCGCGCACCTGGGCCCGTACCTCGAGCTCGGCGGCTCGCCGCGCGCGTCGCTGGCGCTCATCCGCGGCGGACGCGCGCTGGCCGTCATGCGGGGCCGGAACTACGTGCTGCCCGAGGACGTCCACTCGCTCTTCCACGACTGCCTGCGCCACCGCGTGATCCTCACCTACGAGGCGCTCGCGGCGGACGTGAAGCCCGACCAGGTCCTCGACGTCATCCTCGACGCGATCCCCCAGCCGCAGGTGGAGCTTGGCACCGGCCGCGCAGTCGCCTGACGCGCTCCTGCGCCGGGTCGAGCTGCGCGTCGGGCGCAGGCTCGACGGCCTGCTCCAGGGCGAGCGCCGCGGCCGGCGGCCGGGCCCCGGCGGCGAGCACACGCTCACCCGGGCGTACCAGCCGGGCGACGACGTGCGCTGGCTGGACTGGCCGCTCTCCGCGCGCCTCGCCGAGCCGATGGTCCGCGTGCCGGAGCTGGAGCCCGTCCTGACGGCCTGGGCGCTCCTCGACGCATCGCCGTCGATGGCCTTCGGGACGGTCGGGCGCACCAAGCTCGACCTGGCCCGCGAGGTGATGGCCGGCATCGGCCTCGTCCTGCGCCGCCGCGGCGACCGGCTCGGCATCGCGGTCACCTCCACCGGCGGCCTCGACCTCCTGCGCTCGCCGCGCGGCGACCGGCGCGGGCTCGTCGCCGCGCTGGGCGCCATCCAGCACCGGCCGGAGGCCGTGGGCGGGCGCACCGACCTGGCCCGCGCGGTCACTGCCCTCGGGCGGGTCGCGCGCCACCGCGGGCTCGTCGCGATCCTCTCGGACTTCCCGCTCTCGCCGGGCCTCGAGCAGGCCCTCGGCGTGCTCGGGCGCAAGCACGAGATCGTGGCCATCGAGCTGCGCGATCCGCGGGAGCGGGCGCTGCCCGAGGTCGGGCCGCTCTCGCTGCGCGACGTCGAGACCGGCCGCGCGGTGCTGGTCGACACGGCCGACCCGAAGTTCGTCGCGCGCTTCCGCGCGGTGAACGACGCCACGGACACCCGCCGGGCCGACATCCTGCGGCGCGTGGGCGCCCGTCATGTCGTGCTCTCCACCGACGGCGACTGGGTGCTGCCGCTCGCGCGTGAGCTCGGCCGGCCGCCGCGCCTGCGGAGGGCGGCGGCGTGAGCTTCGAGAACCCGCTCGTCCTCCTCGGCCTGCTGGCGATCCCGCTGGCGATCGCCGGGTACTTCTGGTGGCGCCGGCGCGCCGGGCGGCCCTCCGTCCCGTTCTCGAACGTGGACGTCCTGGCCGCGGCCGCGGGCGGCCGCCGCCTTCGCAGCTACCTGCCGCTCGCGCTCATCGCGCTCGCGCTCGGCTCGATGACCGTCGCCCTCGCCCGGCCGCAGGTCACCCGATCTGTGCCGCGCGAGCAGGCGACGATCATGCTCGCCATCGACGTCTCGGGCTCCATGGCGGCGTCCGACGTCGACCCCTACCGCCTGCGCGCGGCCCAGGACGCGGCCGAGAAGTTCGCCGAGAAGGTGCCGCGCCAGTACCGGCTCGGGCTCGTCAGCTTCTCCGGCGTCGCCAACCTGCTCCTGCTCCCGACCACCGACCGCGCGGCCTTCAACGCGGCCGTCGAGACCCTCCAGGCCGAGGGCGCCACGGCGATCGGCGAGGCGATCTTCGCCTCGATCGACGCGATGCGCCAGAGCCAGGGCGGCGCCCAAAAGCTCCGCTCGGCGCGCATCCTCCTGCTCTCGGACGGCGAGAACACAACGGGGCGCTCGGTGGAGGAGGCATCGGCGGCGGCGCGCGCGGCCGGCGTCCCGGTCGCCACGGTCGCCTTCGGCACGCCGGACGGCACGCTGCCCAACGGGCGCCCCGTGCCGCCCAACCCGGACGCCCTGCGGTCCCTCGCCGAGAGCACCGGGGCCCGGTCGTTCGAGAGCCGCAGCAGCGAGTCGCTCAACGCCATCTACAGCAAGCTGGGGAGCGTCATCGGGACGGTCAAGGTGAAGGGTGAGGCGACCTCCTGGCCGGCGGGCTTCGCGGCGCTCTTCCTCCTCCTTGCCGGGGTCGCCGCCTGGCGCCTGGGACCGAGGCTGCCATGACCTGGAAGAGCCCCGAGTGGCTGTGGGCCCTGATCGCGCTCCCGCTGGTGGTCGCCGGCCTGGTGTGGTGGGCCAAGGACCGGCGGCGCGCCGTCTCCGCCTACGCCGACCCGCGCATCCTCAACGTCGGTCCCACGCGCCGGACGCGCGTGCTGCGGGCAGTGGCCGCGGTGCTCGCGCTCCTGTCGCTGGTCGCCCTGACGGTCGCGATGGCGCGCCCGTCGATCGACCGGACCAAGAAGGAGAACCGCAGCAACATCATCATCGCGATCGACACCTCCAAGTCGATGCAGAAGACGGACATCAGCCCGAGCCGGCTCCAGGCCGGGGTGGCTGCGGCACGGAAGTTCCTCCAGGTCGCGCCCAAGGACGCGGCGATCGGCCTCGTGACGTTCTCGAACGGATCGCGGGTGCGGGTCTCGCCGGTGACGGACCGCGCGGCCGTCTCCAACGCGCTGAACAACCTCCCGATCGGCGTGGGCACCGCGATCGGCGACGCGCTGATCGCCAGCCTCTCGTCGCTCCAGGGAGCAGGCGCCCTGTCGCACCTGCCGCCCTCCTCCGACCAGTCGCCCGCGCGCATCCTCCTCCTGACCGACGGCGCCAACTCGGCCGGCTCGGACCCGGCGGCGGCCGCCCAGCGGGCCAAGGCCCTGCGCGTGCCGGTCTACACGATGCTCCTGGGCGACGACCAGGGCCGCCCGGACCAGCTGTCGCCCCAGGAGACCCTCTCGAACATCGCGAACACGACCGGCGGCATCTTCACCCGCAGCACGACGGCCTCCGACCTCAAGCGGGTCTTCTCGGACATCGGCTCCTCGATCGCCTCCGAGCGCAAGCTGGAGGAGCTCACGGCCGTGTTCGTCCTGATCGCGCTCGGCCTGCTCGTCGCCGCCGGGGGCGTGCTCCTGATCTCCGAGGTCCGGCCGCCCCGGCAGCTGCCCCGCACGATCTGATCCTCCGTCCCGGCCCTCGGGCCGGGGACTAGGCTCAGCGCGTGGGGCTGGTGCTCCATCGCGGTGCGCCCGGAGGCGGCGCCGACCTGGCGGCGGTCGGCGCGTGGCGGCACGGCGGCGGGCTCCTCGTGGCCCGGGACCGCGAGGCGGCCCGGCGCCTGGAGCTGGACGAGCTGGGGCGGGCCGCCGTGATCCTCGACCGCAGGGTCGTGACGCTCGGCGGCCTTCGCCACGAGGTGCGGCGGGCCACTGGGCTGCCGCCGGCCGAGCCGCCCGGCGAGCTCGCCCTGCGCCTGGCGCTCGTCGAGGCGCTCGCGGCCCGGCTCTGGCCGGGGTTCGGCGCCAGCGCCGCAGGCCCCGGGTTCCCGGCCGTCGCTGCGCGGGCGATCCTCGAGCTCCGCGCCGGCCGTGTCGCACCGGCGGAGCTGGCGGCCGCCAGTGGTGACGCCGTCGTGGCCGACCTCGCGGAGCTGGCGCGCGCGGTGCCGGACGGCCTGGTCCACGCGGACGCCGCCTGGGCGGCCGCCGACGCGGCGGGCGGTCTCGCGGCGTTCCCTCCGGTGGCCGTCGTCGGGTTCGACGACCTCGCCCCCGCCGACTGGGCGCTACTGCGGGCGCTCGGACGGGTCACGGACGTCGCGGTCGCGCTGGCCTACCGTCCGGG
>DATFWK010000153.1:0-7748 GCA_035259345.1 Miltoncostaeaceae bacterium
TCGCGGGCGCGCGCGTGGGCCTCCCGCCGCCCGCGCACCAGCTCGACGACCGGCGTGCTCCGCCACTTCAGGATCTCGAGCAGGTAGACCAGGTACACGCTCGCGACGAAGGCGACCGACGCGGCCAGCGCCGTGCCCAGCGCGCCGCCGGAGCGGAAGCTGATGACGATCGCGGCCGCGCTCATCAGGGCGCACCAGGTGTAGATCGCGAGCACGGTCCGCCGCTGGCTCCAGCCGATCGAGAGGAACCGGTGGTGGAAGTGGCTGCGGTCGCCCGAGTAGACGGGGAGCCCGTGCTTCAGGCGCTTGAGCACCACGAAGGAGGTGTCGAGGATCGGGATCGCCAGCACGATGAGCGGCAGCACGACGGCGACGGTCGCCGCGCTCTTCAGCACGCCGCCGATCGCGACGCCGGCGATGAGGAAGCCGAGCGGCAGGGACCCGGCGTCGCCCATGAACACCCGGGCGGGGTGGAAGTTGTGCGCCAGGAAGCCGAGGCAGGCCCCGGCCATCGAGGCGGCCAGGATCGCCGGGACGGCGCGATCGAGCGAGGAGGCGATCACCGCGAAGGTCGTCAGGCCGATGCCCGAGACCCCCGCGGCGAGGCCGTCCATGCCGTCCGTGAAGTTGATCATGTTCGCCAGCGCCACGAACCAGAGCACGCTGAGCGGGTACTGCGCGGGCCCGAGGTCCCCCGCGCCGAGGAACGGCAGCGTCACGTGGTCGATCGTGAGGCCCGCCGCGACCGGGATGACCGCGCAGGCCGCCTGGCCCAGGAGCTTCGCGGCCGGGCGCAGGTCGACGACGTCGTCGACCGCGCCCAGGAGCGAGATCAGGATCGTGCCGACCACGAGGGCCTTCTCCGCCGTCGTGAACAGCGGCATGTAGTAGATGACCGGGATCAGGAAGCCGGCCAGGATCGCGAGGCCGCCGAGCAGCGGCGTCGGCACGCTGTGGATGCTGCGGCCGGCCGGCTGGGCCACCGCCCCGAGCGACCGCGCGAGGTGCGCGGCCAGCGGGGTCAGCGCGATCGCCGCGGCCGCGGCGACCAGCGCGCAGACGATCGGGATGAGGGTGTCGCTCACGGAGGGCTCGATGCGCGGGTCGCGCGCACCAGGACGATTCTACGGACGATCCCCGAACCCTCGCGCTGGCGGGGTGCCTGCAACGCTCACGACCACCCGGGCATCGGGAAGCCGGACGCGAACTCCCGGACCTCGGCCCCGACCCGGTCGAGGGCCCCCTCGTCGCCCGCGACGGCCGCCCCGACCGCCTCGTCGATCCAGGCCGCGATCCGCCGCATGTCGTCCGGCCCCATGCCCCGGGTGGTGACGGCCGGCGTGCCGAGGCGCACGCCGGACGGGTCGAACGGCTTCCTCGGGTCGTACGGCACGGTGTTGTAGTTCGCCTCGATGCCGGCGCGGTCGAGGGCCTGGGCGGCCGGCTTGCCGCCGATGCCCTTCCCGGTCATGTCGACGAGGATCAGGTGGTTGTCCGTGCCGCCCGAGACCAGGTCGAACCCGCGCTCGGCCAGCGCGTCGGCGAGGGCCCGCGCGTTCTCGACGATGCGGTGGGCGTAGACCCGGAAGTCCTCGGTCGAGGCCTCGTGCAGGGCGACCGCGATCGCCGCCGTGGTGTGGTCGTGCGGGCCGCCCTGCAGGCCCGGGAAGATCGCGCGGTCGATCGCCTGGGCGTACTCGGCGCGGCTCATCAGCATGGCCCCTCGCGGCCCGCGCAGCGTCTTGTGCGTCGTGGTCGTGATCACGTCGGCATGCGGGACCGGCGACGGGTGCGCGCCGCCCGCGACGAGGCCGGCGATGTGGGCGATGTCGGCGACGAGCAGCGCCCCGGCCTCGCGGGCGATCTCGGCGAACGCGGCGAAGTCGATGATGCGCGGGATCGCGGTGCCGCCGCAGAAGATCAGCTTCGGCCGCTCGCGCAGCGCCAGCTCGCGGACCTCGTCCATGTCGATGCGCCCGGTGTCGCGGCGGACGCCGTACTGGACGGCCCGGAACCACTTCCCGGTCGCCGAGACGCCCCACCCGTGGGTGAGGTGCCCGCCCATCGGCAGCGCCATCCCCATCATCGTGTCGCCGGGCTCGAGGAACGCGAGGTAGACGGCCAGGTTGGCCGGCGAGCCCGAGTACGGCTGGACGTTGGCGTGATCGACGCCGAACAGGTCCTGGGCCCGCCTGATCGCGATCGACTCCACGTCGTCGACGACCCGCTGGCCCTCGTAGTAGCGCTTGCCCGGGTAGCCCTCGGAGTACTTGTTGGTCAGCACGGAGCCCGTCGCCTCGAGCACCGCGCGCGAGGCGTAGTTCTCGGAGGCGATGAGGCGGACGGTCTCGAACTGGCGGCGGCCCTCGGCCTCGACGAGCCGGGCGATCTCGGGATCGACGGCGGCGAGGGCGGTGCTGTCGGTGACGGCGGTCTCGGTCATGGAGACTCCCCTGGTCGCGTGGCGGCCCCGCACCCAGGCGCGCGATGAGGGGTGGCTGTTGACGCCGCTCCCCGGTGGTCGTTCCCGCCTCCAGGCGCCAGTCGCGGCCCGATCGACACTAGCAGCCGACCTGGCCGGTCCGGCGGCCCGGCTAGCCCCCCGACTCCCCGTAGAGCCGGTCGCCGGCGTCGCCGAGGCCCGGGACGATGAAGCCGCGCTCGTCGAGGCGGTCGTCGATCGCGGCCACCGTGATCGGGACCTCCGGATGGGTGGCGGCGACCCGCTGGATGCCCTCGGGCGCCGCGACCAGACCCACGAGGCGGAGCTCGCGCGCGCCCGCCGCCGACAAGACGTCCAGCGCCGCGACGGCCGAGCCGCCGGTCGCGATCATCACCTCGAGCACCACGACGTCGTCCTCGGCCAGGTCCGGAGGGAGCCGCTCCGCGTAGGCCGCCGCCTCCAGGGTCGCCTCGTCGCGGCGCAGGCCGAGGAAGCCGACGCGCGTGTCCTCCGGCAGGAGGCGCAGGGCCGGCTCGAGCAGCGCCAGGCCGGCCCGCAGCACGGGCACCAGCGTCACCCGGCGGGCGAGGTGGACTGCGCGCGCCTCGGCGAGCGGCGTTCGCACTGTGTCCTCCGTGGCGGCGATGTCACGCAGGGCCTCCGCGAGGACCAGGGTCGCGAGGGCGCCGGCCGCACGGCGGAAGGAGGCGGGCGGCGTGCGGGCGTCCCGGAGGCGCGCGAGGTGCTCGCCGGCGAGGGCGCCGCGAAGCTCGATTACGGGCTCGCCGTCGACGGGCGCGACGCTACCACGGCCTCCGCCGTCCCCGTGGCCCCGGCGCGTTCCGGCCTGCGAGGATGCCGTCTGCATGGCGACCGCGCAGACGCACGACCTGATCGTGATCGGGTCGGGGATGGCCGGCCTCAACGCCGCGGCGCACGCGGCCGGGCTCGGCGAGAGGGTGGCCCTGGTCGAGAGCGGGATGATCGGCGGCACCTGCCCGACGCGTGGCTGTATCCCCAGCAAGGCCCTGATCCGCAGCGCCGAGATCGCGCACGACGCGCGCCGCGCGGGGGAGTTCGGCATCAGGGTCGGGGCGGTCGCCGTCGACATGCCTGCGGTGATCGCGCGGGTGCAGGCGATCATCCGCAAGGGCTCCGACGGGGCGCGCGCGTACATCGAGTCGCTCGAGGCCGTCGAGCTGATCGAGGCGGAGGCCGCCTTCACCGCCCCGCGGGCGGTGGTCGCGGACGGGCGGGAGCTCACGGCCCCGCGTGTGATCGTGGCCAGCGGCGCGACCGCCACCGTGCCGCCCATCCCGGGGCTGGACGAGGTGCCCTACCTGACGTCGGACGACGTCCTGTTCCTGGACCACGTGCCCGGGCGCCTGGTCGTGATCGGCGGCGGGCCGATCGCGCTCGAGCTCGGCCAGGCGCTGTCCCGCTTCGGGTCGAACGTGACGATCGTCGAGGTGCTGCCGCGGCTCCTGCCGGACGGCGAGCCCGAGCTCACCGAGGAGCTCGCCGGGCTCCTGGCGGACGAGGGGATCCAGGTCCTGGCCGGCGCGACGATCGAGCGGGTCCGGCCCGGGCCGGTCGTCGATGTGGTGGTCGGCGGCAGCGCCCGAGCGCTGACGGCGGACGCGCTCCTGGTCGCGGCAGGCCGCGCGCCGCGGGTGAACGGCCTCGGCCTGGAGGCCGCGGGGGTGCGGATGGGCAAGAAGGGCGTGGACGTGGACCACGGCCTTCGCACCAGCGCCGAGGGCGTGTTCGCGGCCGGCGACGTGGTCGGGCCGCCCTACGGCCAGTTCACCCACGTGGCCCGCGCCATGGGCGTCGCGGCGGCGGCGAACGCGCTCGACGCCGATTCGCACGACATCGACCCCGACGCCGGGCCCCGCGCCATCTTCACGGACCCCGAGCTGGTCGCCATCGGGATGACCGAGTCCGCGGCGCGCGAGGCCGGGCACGACGTCGGCGCCGCGACGGTCCGCTTCGCGGGCGGCAAGGCCCGCGCCTGGGGCGAGGAGCGCGGGATGGCCAAGGTCGTCGTCGACCGCCGGGCCCGGCGGATCCTGGGGGCGCAGATCCTCGCCTACCACGGGGCCGACCTGATCCACCCGGTCGGCGTGGCCATGGCGGCGGGCGACGTGGGCCTCGACGCCCTGCTCGGCACGATGCACGTCCACCCGACCCTCGGGGAGAAGGTGCTCGCGGCCGCCCAGGCGGCCGCGACGCCCTCCTAGCGGCGCAGGGCCACGCCGAGCGCCGCGAGCGCCCGCTCGACGGCGGCCGGGTCCGGGCCCGGCCGGACGAGCACGGCGGCGGCGCCCTCGCCGAGGCCGCGCAGGTCCACCACCGCAGAGGCCGTGCCGGGCAGCGTCCCGGCGTCAAGCTCGACGTCCACCGCACGTCGGATCGGCGCGTCCACGTCGGCGAGCGCGGCCGGGTCGCGGCCGCCCGGCTCGTTCGCGCTCGTCGCGACGAGCGGGATGTCGAGCGCGGCCAGCGGCGCGAGCACTCCCTGAACGCGCGGCGCGCGGATGCCGGCCGAGCCGGGTGCCTCGCCCGCCGCGGCCGCGTAGCGCCCGGCCGGGTCGGCGAGCAGGCAGGTGGCCGGGCCGGGGAGCAGCGCCCGCGCCGCGGCCGCCATCGGCGCCGGCAGCGGCGCCAGGGCCTCCTCCAGGCCCTCCGGCGCGTAGAGCAGCACCTGGAACGGCCGGGAGCGGGGACGGCCCTTCGCCGCATAGAGAGCGCTCACCCCGTCCGGCGTGTCGAGCGACGCGGCGAGGCCGTAGACCGTGTCCGTGGGAAGGAGTGCCAGGCCGCCGCGGGCCAGGGCCGCCCCTGCCGCGGCGACGTCCGCGGCGTCGATCACCCCAGGCGGCCCCCGAGGATGCGCGGCATCCCGGCGAGGTCCTCCCGGGCCGCGACCGCCGTCAGGCCCGCCGCCTCGAGGAGTCGCCGCACTGCAGCGTCCTGGCCCGCGCCGACCTCGGTGAGCAGCCACCCGCCCGGCTCCAGGTGGCCCGGCGCCTCCGCGGCCAGGCGCTCGAGGGCCTCCAGGCCGCTGGGCCCCGCGACGAGCGCCTCGCGCGGCTCGAAGCCGAGCTCGGCCGGCGCGCGGGCGAGGTCGTCCTCCGCCAGATAGGGCGGGTTGGCGGCGATGACGGCGAAGCGGCGGCCGCCGAGCGCGGCGAACCCGTCGGACACCAGCCACTCGACCCGCCCGGCCGGGTCGTTCCCCCGGGCGACGGCGAGGGCGGCCTCCGAGCGGTCGATGCCAGTGACGGCCAGATCCTGGCGCTCGGCCGCCAGCGCGAGCGCGACCGCGCCGCTGCCCGTGCCCCAGTCGAGCGCCGCGCCGCCGGGCGCGGCGACCTCGACCGCCCACTCGACGAGCACCTCGGTCTCGGGGCGCGGGATCAGCACGTCGCGCGTGACGGAGAGGTCGAGGCGCCGGAAGGCGCGCCGGCCCACGATGTAGGCGACCGGCTCGCCGCCGGCCCGGCGGGCGATCGCCGCGCGATAGGCGTCCGTCTCCTCACGCGTGAGCGGCCGGTCGTGGCCGGTGTAGAGCCCGAGCCGGTCCACCCCCAGCACGTCCGCGAGCAGGATCTCGGCATCCAGCCGGGGCGTGTCGCCGGCCCGCCCGGCCAGGTGGCCAGCCGCCAGCCGCAGAACCGCTCCCGCTGTCAGCGCCTCGCGAGCGACAGGACGAACGACTTCACCGGCCCCTGGAGGAAGCCGTGCACCGCCTCGACGGCGCCGAGCACCTGGCCCAGGTCCGCCGTCTGCTCACGCTGGCTGTAGACGAGCCGGATGTAGATGCGCGACGGGTCGGCATGCATCGGCTCGAGCGAGCAGTCCACGGTGCCGTCCCCCAGGCCGCGCCAGATGCGAAGGCCCAGCGAGAGGTCCTCGCCCTCCAGCGGCGCGAGGCGCTCCTCGTCGAAGCGCAGGACGTCCTCCATCAGGAGGCGCCGCCCGGCCTCCTCGTCCTCGAGGTCCCACGTGGCGACCAGCGTCACGTCGTCGAGCCACATCGGCCCGATGCCGTAGCGGGAGATCGCCTCGCCCAGCAGGCCGTCGAGGCGCTCCAGGCCCTCGGCGAAGCCCAGCCGGGTGACCCCGCCGCAGGCCGCGTGGCCGGGGCGGATGACCAGCTCGGACCCCTCCGTGCTGCTGAGCGTCGCCCCGCCGTCGTCGTGGTACTCGAAGCGCGGCAGCCCGTAGCTGTCGCTGACCGAGGCGAAGAAGGCGGCCAGGTCCTCCCTGGGCAGCTCGACGTCGTCGTAGCGCACCGTGACGCCCAGGAACTCCGTCCGCAGCAGGTCTGGATTCATGCGAGGGATTCTGCCAGGTCGGCGAGACGCACCCGCCGCTCCTCGGCCTGCAGGGCGTCCGTCAGGCGGTCCAGCTGGCCCTGCATGACCTGCTCCCGCAGCGGCACCGTCACGTTCACCCGGTGGTCGGTGACGCGGTTCTGCGGGAAGTTGTACGTGCGCACCTTCTCGGCGCGGTCGCCGGAGCCCAGCTGCGACCGCCGCGTGGCGGTCACCTCCGCCTGCTGCTCCTCCAGTGCCCGCTCGTACAGGCGCGCCCGCAGCACCCGCATCGCCTTCTCGCGGTTCTGGAGCTGGCTCTTCTCGTCCTGGATGGCGACCACGATGCCGGTCGGCACGTGGGTCACGCGCACCGCCGAGTCGGTGGTGTTCACGCTCTGACCACCGGGGCCGGTGGAGCGGTAGACGTCCACCTTGACGTCGTTGGGGTCGACCGTGACCTCGACGTCGTCCACCTCGGGCATCACGGCGACGGTGGCCGTCGACGTGTGGATGCGCCCCTGGCTCTCCGTGACCGGCACCCGCTGCACGCGGTGGACCCCGCCCTCGTGCTTGAAGACGGAGTACGCGCCCGCGCCCTTGATCTCGAGGCTCACCTGGCGGAAGCCGCCGGCCTCGGCCGGGCTCGACTCCATGAGCTCGGTGCGGAACCCGCGCAGGGCGGCGTAGCGCGTGTAGACCTCGAGCAGGTCGCGGGCGAAGAGCGCCGCCTCCTCGCCACCGGCTGCCGCGCGGATCTCGACGATCACGTCGCGCTCGTCGTGGGGGTCCGGCTCGACCATGGCCTCGCGCAGCTCCGGCTCGATGGCGTCGATCCGCTCGCGCGCCTGGGCCGCCATCTCGCGCAGGTCCGGGTCGTCCCCCTCGGTGAGCAGCGCCTCGGCCTCGGCGACGTCGGACTGGCAGCGGCGCAGCTCGTCGGCCAGCGCGACGGCCGGCTGCAGGGCGCTCCAGCGGCGCTC